>QMTU01000156.1 GCA_003663585.1 Thermoplasmata archaeon | reverse complement strand
TTGGACAAATGTAAATCCTCTAGACGCACTTCATGACAGTTTTTCAGTCCCACTACTGGATAATAATATATCCGTGATTAATATATCTTAGATTGTTAAAGTTGATTCAACTGAAAATGACGCAGAAAGGTGCACAATGGTGTATACTCATGAAAGACATCATTTCCTTTACTCCTATAGGGTATATCAGAGTGAGCGAAACTAAAGACACCATTCGAAACTCTTTGTATGGAGTTAAAGGTAGAATAGAGCTTCTGCCAGAGTACTCTGAGGGTCTAGATGGCATAGAGGAATTCTCACATATAATTGTTATTGCGTACTTGCATGATGTTCAGCCTGGCCAGAAGTCTGTACTGAAGGTAAAGCCCTTTAGAAAAATTGCAAGAGTGCTTAACCTTGATTTTAAAGAGGTTCCAGTGGTTGGAGTGTTCTGTACAGACTCTCCTCACAGACCTAACCCTATAGCTCTCACAATAGTGAAGCTATTAGAGAGAAGGAAAAACGTGCTTTATGTTAGTGGTTTAGACCTGTATGATGGCACTCCTGTCTTAGATATAAAGCCATATACGCCCCATAGGGTTATCCCTGAGATATCGGTGCCAGAGTGGTATATATCTGCAAGGAACAAGGTCCTTAAGATCGTGGAGACATTCCCAGAGTGAAATTTTGAGGGGAGTTAGATGAAAGACGTCGAATTTATGAAGAGAAGGGCAGCTGAGGAGGCTGTAAAGCTCGTAAAAAATGGAATGATAGTAGGACTTGGCACGGGGTCTACTGCTGCGCATGCAATAAGGCTCCTAGCTAAGCGAAACTTGGACATAATATGTGTCGCGACCTCAAAGAGTAGTGAGGAGCTCGCTAAGTCCCTCGGTCTAAAAGTTGTAGATGTTAATGATGTTGATTACGTAGATATAACAATTGACGGCGCTGATGAAGTGGATCCTCAGGGAAATCTCATCAAAGGATATGGTGGAGCACTTACAAGGGAAAAAATTATAGCAAAGATGAGCAAAGAAGAAATAATTATTGTAGACGAGACAAAACTTGTAACATTTCTAGGACAGAGGGGAAAACTGCCTATTGAGGTGATCCCTTTTGGGTGGAAGCACACTGCACGAGAGCTGAGTAAGTATGGAAAAGCTAGTCTTAGGATACTTGGATCAGAGCCTTACATTACAGATAACGGGAATTATATAATAGACCTTAACGTAGGGAGGATAGAGGATCCCGTAGAGATGGAGTCTAAGCTAAACAGTATTCCTGGAGTCGTGGAGAACGGCCTCTTCATAGGGCTTGCAACGGTAATCATAGTAGCACATAGCGATTTAAGGGTAGACATTAAAAGAGTGAAAAGATCAGTGGACACTGTTTTTGATTCCTAAAAATGAAGTTTATTACTCGTGATCTTCAAGGAGATTCTCCTTAGAACACGCAGTCACGTCTCCTCCCATTGAGACCTCAGGTGTCTCTATGACTCTATACTTCCACTTTCCAGTTCTAAGAATAGCATATCCAAGGGCTCCTGCGAGGAAATTACTTAAGCTCATTCCAGTCCAAGCTCCTATTGTCCCATACCCCAAGACTATTCCGAAGAGGAATGTAAGAGGGACTCTCATCATCCAAAGCCTCGCAAGCGCAACGTACATTGGGTACTTTGTTCTCCCAGATATATAGAAAGGAGCCATAGCCGTAAATGATATAGAAAGCACGGGAAGTGAAGCACCAAATATAGTCGTTATGTAGAGACTTTCCCTAAGCACGAGAGGTCTTAGCGGGTCTTCTGGGTTTCTTAAGAACATCGCAAATACTTGGTCATGGAGAATTGCTATTACAACAGTTCCTATCAGGGATATTATAAAGCCTAATAATAGCGTTATCTTTATAGTATCCTCTGCTCTCTCAAACTTGTTGGCTCCAATGCTCTGTCCTATAATTATAGCGCTAGCGTTTCCGAGGGAGTTTATCATCCACCAGAAGAGTCCCGTTATCTTGTCATAAATAGTCCACGTGGTTATTGCAACTTCTCCTATCCTGGAGATTATTGTTGTAAGCACAAAGAATCCAGAGGCCTCTGTGAAGTTCGTAATCCCCATAGGAGTTCCTACCTTCACTATTCCTTTTATTAGCTTAACATCTGGTTTTAGATGCTTAAGTCGCATGTTTATGCCAACTTTTCCATATACTATAAGGTAAAGGGCAACAGCTCCCTCTAGTACTTCTGCTATGAGTGTTGCTATTGCTGCTCCTCTCACTTCAAGCCTTGGGAATGGCCCCCAACCGTATATGAGGAACGGGTCAAGGACAGCGTTCAAGAGGACAAAAGGAACCCTAACATAAAGAGCAACCTCAGGATAACCCCAGAGGCGTATGAGACCTAAACACATCTGAGCAAGACCTAGAGCTATGTCCGAGAATATTACTATCCTGGCGTATGCAAGAAAGTCCTCTCTAAACGCTCCCTTAAGTCCAAAGAAAGTTGCGATGTAGGGGAGCAACAGCAGAAATGTTGCAATTAGTGGTCCTAGGATTATCATAGAAAGAAGCATTGCCTGTCCAGCGGCCTTTCTGGCATCCTCATCCTTGCCCGCACCTCTATTTTGCGCGATGTAAGGAAATGCGCCGTTTATTATCCCACCAAATATTGAGAACATAAGCCAGAGTACAGTAAGAGTAAGCATGGGAGCACTTATGCTCGAGGATCCTATGCCGCCAAGCCATATAGAATCTAGAAAGGAGTATATCGTATCTAAGAAGGCAGCTCCCATTGTAGGCAGTGATAACCTAAAAAGAACCTTTATCAGTGGGCCACTTATTATCTCTTCCCTGCGAGCCTCTGGAGTCTTTGACACCATCTCTGGTGCCTCCTTGACTATTACAATGCACCCTAAAGGACTATCATTAAAATAGATATATATTTTGATCACTTGAGAACAGCTTGTGAAAAATGCTCAGTAATATGAACTATCACCTACCCTTAAAGATAGAGCTTCTTCAGTTTAGCCAGCATTTATGATAAATAATCTTATCTAAGAAATGTGGAACAGCTCACGATAAATTGCTCTGACAGGTAATGTTTTACAGATAATAGTTTGATAGAAACG
>QMTU01000155.1 GCA_003663585.1 Thermoplasmata archaeon | reverse complement strand
GTTGTACACAGAGCCTCTTGGGATCCAGTTTGGATCATTTTCTACGGTCTCACCGCCAGAGAAAAGGGTTCTTATCCTTCTACCTTCTATTGCATGAGCGTCAACGAAGAAGAACTCAAGGCCTAGATCTTCCAGAATTTCTTCTATACCTCTTCTAGACTTCTCCTCCCCTAGGGGGCCTTTCCAGTGTCCTTTTGGTCTATAGGCCATCTCTGGTATCCATATTCCTCGCGGTCTTCTCTTGAAAAACTTCCTGTACGTCTCAACGCCGACCTTTATTTGGAAGTATACCCACTCATCATTTAACAGCAGAGGAAGATAGGCATGTGTTGCAGCGGATGTTAGTATTTCAATAGCACCCATATCCTGAAGTTCCCTGAAGGCGCCAGGGAGGTCTCTGTTGTACCTTCTAAAGGACTCTAATATGTTAGTATAATAGTCAACATAAAACTGAGCGAGCTTTTGATATTCCTTTTTTCTTTGAAATCTTTTAACATCTCCCTCCGCTAGGTCAATTCGTTCTTTAAGATATTCCTCAAACATTTCCTTAATGTACGCATCTGCTAGTTGTTCGAGGAGTACTGGTGATATGCTTATTGTGATTTTTGGCATGATACCATCATTTACCAACTGGTTAAGCGTGTCAAGGAGAGGTATGTACGTGTCAGCCATAACCTCGTAGAGCCATTCCTCACCATGAGGCCATCTTCCCTGTTTCTTCACGTAAGGCATGTGAGCATGTAACACTAGACTAAAGGTTCCGGGCATTACCATCACGTCCTATGGCAAATGATATTCAGTGGTAAGATACAACATCTATCTGTTTATGTAATCCCCTATATGTTATTTAAGAATTAAGCTGACAGCACTGCTATGAGAAATAAGGAGTACTACTTACAACTGCACTTAGAGTAACTTGCTCTCTAATGGCTCATTGTTTTAGCGTTAAGTGCTAAACCTTAAAAACGTAAGGATATTAGTGTTTATGAGTGTAACATCTGAAGGCATGGAGTCGACCCCTGCAAGTCAGGACAAACGCATCACGTGGGAGATCTATTTTACTATCTCTTGAGTTTGATTAGGCCTAAGTTGTTTTTATGAGGTGATTGACATGTCCGAGCTTAATGAGATCGTTAAACAAGTTGTGGAGATACTTGATGGGATTATTGAGGAGGAGGGCGTTCCTAGAAACATAAAGAGGGGAGCTAACGAGGCAAAGGAATTGATATCTAGCGACTCTGAGAACATAGGGACTAGGGCTGCAAGTGCTATAAGTATACTTAATGAGCTTATAGTTGACCCCAATACTCCAATACATGTTAGAACGCAAATTCTAAGCGCAATTGCTCTACTTGAGAGACTTACTAAGGAATGAAACTCTTTTAAGCTTGGTTTCTTAATTATTTTAAGTTAGCTCTAGCATTAGTTGCTAACTGCGTCTGTGGTGTCCATATGCAAGAACTATTATAGACACGACAATTATGGATATTATTATCCCAGTTATCACAGTGTTTTTACTTCTAGGACTTATTTCTGGAGTTGGTGTTGGGGAAGGAGTTGGAGAGGATGATGTTATAGGCGTTGAAGATGGGGGCGGAGTGTTTTGTGGTTGTTCTATAATCTCTATTGGCAGTCTAATGGTTATTGTATGTTCACCATCTGGGATGTTAACAACAATGTGAAGTGATTTACCATCAAAGTATGTCATGTATCCAGACGTTAGTAGCTGTTTAGCATTGACCTGTTGCAGGATCTTTTTGTCCATCTCTATGCTCATGTTTGAGATGTTATAGAATATAATTCTAAGGCTTGGGTCAATCTCTACATTAAGTACTATTGGAGGGCCTTTCTTCAGAATTTTAAGTGACTTGTTATTAACGATCTCTGGAGATATATATGCGTTCCCGGCATGCCTTTCTGTTAGTACTTGAATGTTCTCCTCTCTTAGAACCTTCAATGTAGCATCTGGGAATAAACATGCTAATGGGCTATATTGTATTATTAAGTGATCTTGCTCTTTCATCTTAACTATAACGTATGGCCCCTCTAAGCTTATGTTCCCCTTCTCAACAATTATCCGCACGTTTATGCCAAGAACGCTGTATGATACTGCTCTCTCTGACACCTCATGAAGCACAAGCAGGCTCTCTGGAAGCATTAAGTGAACTGTTATAGGGCTGTTAGAGCTAACTTTAATAACTCCAAAGAAGGCGTCTGAAGCAATGAAACTACCAATGCTATTGTTAATAACAATGGAGCATCCATCTCTCCTTGGAGGTGTTAAATTGCTCTTTAGCATATCGAATAGATCAATGGTCTCTATAATCCTAATTCCTAAAGCGGTGTAGTGCATTATCTCAGTTCCAATGACATCGAATTCTACGTACCTTCCCTCAAAATGAGTTGGACTGAAGTGCACACTCTCTCCGTATCTCTTAAGACTGGCACTTGTAAGATGTTCCTCTATTTGTGGGCCGATTGTTACGTAAAGGATCCCACGAGCTATTATCTTATTATCTAATACACTAATATTTTCTCCAGAAACCACGGAATACGTCTTATTGTTATGCCGTAAAAGGACTAAGTTATTACTGATCATCTTGGCGGATATTTCCCTAGGGATCAATATTACACATTGATTAGTAGATATTACTAAGTATATGTAGGGATCCTCTAAAAACACCTCACTATATGAATTATTCCAAAAGAGTACTCCATGATAATCTTTCCAAACACCAACAAACGTCTCCTCAGGAACTGATATAACAAACGTCTTAAGCCCTAGAACTGTTCCAGCTATATTGCCGTTTGACGTGATCTCTATAGAGGATACATTGTTAGAGAACGTTGCAGAGTAAACTAATTTGAAGAACGCGTTAATGAAGCCACTTATACGTACTCTTGAGAGCTCTTTGCTGGTCTCTATAGGAATTATCTCTGTAGCTCTTATGAGGACATAGGTATCATTATATGTAACGTGGCACTCCCTTAGCAGTATGCTAGGAACATCAAGCGTAATGTCGTTTGCAAGGAATGATAGCGTTTTAGGCGTTATAACAAGAAAACACCTTTCAAACATCAAGTAAAGGGATTCTTTGCTCATGAATCCGTAGATATACTTACCTGCACTTATGTTTGCTAATATCCAGGTATTATTGTATTTTATAC
>QMTU01000154.1 GCA_003663585.1 Thermoplasmata archaeon | reverse complement strand
TCCCTGTCCGTCCTCACTAGTCCGGAATCTGCTGCCATGAGCGCTATCTCCACGACGACCTTCATGCCCTCACCAAAGATTCTAAGCGTGTTTGCAATAATCTCAACTGGCATCCATGTGCCTAATTGTTTCCTAATAGCCCTTTCAACAGATCCAGAGAGGGCATGTGTTGTTGTTAACACTTTGACCCCTTTCTCCTCAAGATCTTTTCGTAGATTCTCTGGAAACTCGTTTTTGTTTGGTTCCCTAAATCCATAACAGTGTGTCACAATTACAAGATTATACTCTTGCGGATTAAAGTACTCAGTGGCCTTCCTTGCAGTATATCCTGTAGTAGATGCCACCACGATGTCCTTTATCCCAAGCTCCTCAGACCTTTCCTTGGCAAGCCTAAGAACTTCCTCAGTGTTATCTTTCCCAGGCCTCTCAAAGTACACAACCTTTGAGACCCTCATGTCCATCACCATTCTCCTCATCTATAAGGTTTTAACTTCATTGTTAGTAATAAATAAAATCATCAGAGAGGTGTGAGGAGTGAGCGGGTATCACGTAGATGCTCTTCTGCACGTTGCAAACTTGGACTTAAGGGGACGAGGCATTTGGCGTGTGTTCAGTGAGGCATATGCTACGGGCAGGATCTCCATCACGAGACCTGCTGAGATACTCCTTAATGCCAACACCGTGACCGTGCTCGTGGGATTCCCTATACCACCGAGCGGCATTGGAGAAACGGATGGCCCTCTAGGAGCTCTTTGTTTAGCAATTGCCCTTGAAAGCCTCGGGAAGTATGTAAGAATTATAGCTGATAAAAGCGTGCTTAAAGCACTGAGGGAAGTTTGGGAAAATACCTTCAGCCTGTCAAATGTAAGCGTGTCTGAGAAAGATGTAATAGTCGCTATTGAGGTTCCAGGCAGATCCAAAGATGGACGCTACTATTCAATGCGTGGAGCTCTTATATCTCCAGATCCGCTTGATGACATCATCCTCAAGCACGTTGGCAGTGGAAGAACGGTGTGCATAGGAGATGGGGGAAATGAGGCAGGGATGGGGTCTCTTAGAGACCTTATTGTAAAACACGTCCCTTTGGGAGATAAAATAGCAAGCTCTGTACCTGCTGATCACGTGATAACTGGAGGAACTTCCAACTGGGCAGCATATGCTCTTGTAGGAGCTCTATCAACGCTCACATCCAGGAACCTGTTGAAGGAGTTTAATGAGCAGTATTATCTGAGGATTATGTACGATTCTGGGTTAATAGATGGCGTTCTTGGAAGAAAAAGCCTCTCTGTTGACGGTATTCATAAGGGGACTCTACAGTAGGTGTACGATCTGATGATAGATGTTGTTGATAGGCTGATAGAGGGTTAAACACAATCAAAAACAAAAATAATTGTAAGAGGGGAAAACAAGGTTACTTCTTACGTGCTAAGGTCACTATCTGAAGCACTATGGCTATAATTACTAGAACTGCGATTATGTAGTACCACACGGAGGCTCCCTGTAGTGATGAGACCTTGTTCTCAACGCTGCCAACCTTATCGCTTATCGATGACACGGTGTCCTTCACGCTTCCAAGTGTGCTCTGTATTGATCCTGCTTTGTCATCTATCTTGTCCACAGTGGTCTTTATCGTGCCAAGATCTGTCTTTATGGTGACCACGTTCCCATCAATGCTCTCTATAGTTCCCTTTATGGTTCCTAGTGATGTCTTTATCTCAACGACGTTGTCGCCTACGGTTGTGATCTTCGTATTAAGGCTGTCAAGTGAGGTCTTAAGCGTACCTATGCTTGTGTTAATGTAGACAACGTCTCCTTGAATCTTAGCTATCTTTGCGTTCAGGCTATCGAGCGTTGTTAATACTGTTCCAACAGCAGTGCGTATGGCTATTACAGCCCCTGCTATCTCGTAGGTCACGTCACTTACCTTGTTCACGGTCTGGGACACGGATCCTAGCTGATCCTCAAGGCTTAATATCTGCGAGCTTATCTCTGATACCTTGACTGCAGCAGATGCTGTTGCGTCAAGGAACCAGTATGATGCATCAACTAGCATCATTATCGTCGTGTCCTCATCTACTGGAGGCATCTCTACAACGTATATTCCAGGCGATAGTCTTGTTGCTGAAAGCGATACAGAAGTCCCATTAGGATATACTATGCTAACTCTAAGCCCGTCTGGATCTATCTTTGTACCTCCGAATAACACTTCAATAAATGCATATCCCTTGCTTCCCTTGTTAATGAAGGCTGGTGCTGCTGGTATTATCTTAAGGCTCTTTGTTGGAGGCTCTAGCCTCCAGAAGTAGTAGTCAAGGAACCATCCCCACCACGTGTCATTTGGTAGTGCTGTTTGTTCGAGATACCAGTACCTTTCCTCTAAGTATGCGTCTGTGCTTGCTGGGATGTATATGCTTATCCCATGGGCTCCTGGATGGTCAGGCCCGTGCCAGTAGTTTATGATAGTGTTCTCCAGAGCGTTTATAAGATCCTGTGCCACTGGCCTTGGATCATAGTTAGGGTTCCACCTATTCTCTGCTAGTATGTTCTGTGAGAAGTTATACAGGTCTGGGAACTCTCCCTCTCCCATGCGATCTGTTACGCTCCAGACGTCATGCACTACGCCCGCAGTGTCAGGGGCAAAGTACACAGAGTAAGTCAGAATCCTTCCAAGGGCGTTTATCTCTGGAACTACTTGGGTCATAAACGCGCTTATGTTAAAGGCAGCAAGTGTTGCGTAGTCTATCTTGACTATGTTTGTGTAGAACTCTCCGTAAGCATCAACGATCTTAGAGGCCAGCTCCTCGGCACTCATGTCTGGGTTCATTGTTAGTGCCTGCAGGAACGGCGTGTAGTACCATCCATCCCATGGCTCATATTCCTGTGACGCAACAAACACGTCTGAAACGCCTATAAGCCCGATATCGTATAGGATTTCTGCCTGTCCTAGCAGACACACGTCAAATCCAACTATGTCTAAATGTATCCCTATGTCCCTTATCTCAGTGAGCACCTGTACTATCTCTTGCTCAGTTAAGTAGTCAGAGCCATTAGTGTCATCCCAACACACTCCCTTGTAGTTGGGGTTTCCAGGCCCTGCACGCCTCCAGGCGTTTCCGTGATCCCAGAAGACAAGCGCATAGTGCTCAGATGGGAAGTGCTCATGTACATAGGTGACGAAC
>QMTU01000153.1 GCA_003663585.1 Thermoplasmata archaeon | reverse complement strand
TTTCCTGGGAGGGGAGAATTCGCATAGAGAACGCCAATGCTGGCCTTAAGAGGCTTAGAGAAAAGGTTGATACTGTAATAGTGATAAAGAACGATGCCTTAATATCCGACGAAGAGATAAAGATGATGACTGCACTTGACGCGTTTAAGCTTGTTGATGACGTCCTAGGAAAGGCCATAAAGGGCCTTGCAGAGCTTATTTTGAGACCAGGAGAGATAAACCTTGACGTAAATGACTTCCTGACAGTGATGAAGGGCTCAAGAAGGGATGAGGAGACGGTCGCTATAATAACAATCGGAGAAAGCAGGGGTAAAGCAGATCGTGGTGGAAGGGTGAGAGAGGCACTGGAGAATGCCCTCAACAGCAAGCTACTACACATAGACCTTTCAACGGCAAAGGCAATACTTGTGAACATAATTGGACCTCCAGACCTGAGGATGGATGAGATAAATGAAGTCATGACGGAAATATACAACAAGGTGGGTGGAAACGCAAGCATTTACGTGGGTACATCAATTGACGAGAGTCTTGAGGGTCGTGTTAGAATACTTATAGTAGCATCAGGAGTAAAACAAGAAGAAGTAATGAGCAGGCCTGGAAGGGGAGGAGAGCTCTTTAAGGAGCTCTAAAGTTTAATAACGAGATAGTACCAGGAGGTATTAGGGATATGCTAGAAAACATGTTCTCAAGAGGATATGAGATCGAAGAAAAGATAAGAAAGGGGCTGAAGAGCGACAGGAAGTACACGATGATACTAAACTTTGCACAAAAGCCCGATGAGGAGGAGTATTACCAGCTTGCAAAGGTGTCCCTTGGAGTACTTCTCTTCGTAGGATTCATAGGGTTCCTTGTCTACCTAGCATTCCACTATCTGCTAGGAAGATAATTCACCAAGCCTTTAAACCTTTATTTTTAAGCAAGAGTTAATATCTTCGCCTACTTTCTAAGTTTTTCTTTAGTTAGGTTACTGAATGTTAAATATATTGCCTGACGTTTTTGTAGTGGCTGACATTCCGGCTTCCCATCTCAGTTGGCTGGCTTTTTGAGCTCTTCCTCTCCTCGCATATTAGAGACTGCCTTGTGGGAACATTTGTTCCTCAGGGCAGTGAGGATGTCAGATCACAAGTTTTATATTAGTGGTTAAATTCATACACTACAGCACGCGTGATATCTCTCAGGGCATCCACTATTGAAGATCATGTGTTAGGCTCATAAAGATCATTTAGGTGGTCATATGGCAGAGGAGAACGTCGAATTTAGGCACATAGTGAGAATAGCTGGAACAGACCTTGATGGTAACAGAAAGGTTCCGTACGCTCTTGCACAGATAAAGGGAATAGGGATAATGACGGGATTTGCCATAGTAAGAGCACTGGGAATAGATCCAGACAAGAAGATAGGAGAACTTCCAGAGGAGACAATACAGAGGATATCAGACCTCCTGGAGAAGTTCACGAAGACCCTTCCACCATGGCTTGCAAATAGAAGAAAGGACTATAAGACAGGGGAGGACATGCACCTTGTAAGTGGAGACCTTGACCTCGCGATCAGGGCTGACATAAACAGGCTTAAGAGGATAAGGTGCTATCGTGGCATAAGACATGAAATGGGTCTTCCAGTTAGAGGACAGAGAAATAAGAGTCATCACAGAAGGTTTAGGAGGAAGCTTGGAGCTGTTGGAGTTACTAAAGGTAAGAAGTGATCTTGAGGTGGTATCATGGGAGATCCCAAAAGATCAAGGAAAAAGTGGCAGTCACCTCCTCATCCTTGGCAGAAGGAGAGGCTTGAAAGAGAAGCAGTTCTCATGAGCAGGTATGCCCTTAAGAATAAAAGGGAACTGTGGAAGATGGAGGCCATAAGAAGAAAGTACAGAAAGGTTGCGAGAGAGCTTTTAGCAGCTATTGCAGCAGGTAAAGAAGATGACCCTCATGTGAAGAGAACAATGGAGGCAATCCTAAATAAAGCAAAGAGGTATAAGCTTATACCTGAGGATGGAACCTTAGACGACATACTGGCAATGGACATTGAGAGAGTTCTCAGAAGGAGGCTAGATTGGCTTGTTTATGAAAAAGGCCTTGCAAAGACTCCAAGACAGGCAAGACAGCTTATAGTTCACGGTCATATAGCCATTAGAGGGAGAAGGATCAATGTTCCATCATACCTCGTTCCTGTGGATGAGGAGGAGCACATAAGCTATTATGAGGGATCTCCTCTTGCTGATGAGAAGCACCCCTTGAGGCTCACAATTCTAGGACTTCCTGAGGAGATGGAGGCTCCAAAGCAGGAGGAGGGAGGACAGTAAGGGTGATTGTCTATGGGCATTAGAAAGGGTAGATGGGGCATAGCTCACATATATGCGTCATTTAATAACACTATAATCACTATAACGGACATTACAGGGGCGGAGACCCTAGCGAGGTATAGCGGTGGAATGGTCGCAAAGAGGGATAGGGATAAGTCATCCCCATACGTCGCTATGATAATAGCAGCTAAGGCCGCAGAGGAGGCCAAGGCCAAGGGCCTTGTTGGAGTCACTGTTAAGGTAAGAGCCCCTGGAGGCCATCTCTCTAAGATCCCAGGTCCTGGTGCCCAAGCAGCAATAAGAGCCCTCACAAGGGCTGGCCTACTAATTGACAGGATAGAGGATGTGACGCCAATACCTCACGACACAACACGCCGTCCTGGTGGAAAGAGAGGGAGACGTGTTTGAAGAAGTTTTCCTTTCCTGTGTTCTCCTCTACTATTAATAGTTTGGTGATATGTAATGAAAACAGACAAAAACTCACCTGAAATAATTGTGAGGGAAATTTCTGAGAATAAAGCATATTTAGAGTTTAGGAACACACCTACATATCTTATAAATTCATTGAGGAGGATTTTACTCTCTGAGATCCCCAAAGTAGCTTTCACTAGAGTTATGTTTGAGGAAAACAATACGGCCTTTTTTGAGGAGTATATTGCACATAGGATAGGCCTTATACCTCTTAAAACGGATGTTAGGTATTACTTCGATAGCAATGGAAATCTGAAGGATCTAAAGAAGCTTAAGGACGAGAAGTACTACTATGAGATTCATGTCAGTAACACAGGCGATGACGCGATAATGCTCATGAGCTCTGATATAAGACCTCTTAAGAAGGAATACCCAGAGATTGTGATCAAAGACATACCGCTCATACCGCTTGGGCC
>QMTU01000152.1 GCA_003663585.1 Thermoplasmata archaeon | reverse complement strand
TACCAGGTCTCACCAGAAGTAGGAGAACACACCCACCTGAGGCCCAAGAGTTTCCTCCCCTTTCGGGGAGGCGTTTCTTGGGCCCGCATTAATAAGTTATCCTGAACGTTGAGGAAGTAGCTGGGATATTCTAAATTATAGATGGTTTATATACATTGCGCATGGAGTGTGCCCGCGCTTGGAACGAGATCGCTCATTGCGGGGGTCTCAACCCCACTTGCGATCCCCGCCGGACGCGGGCATATAATATTACTCTACATTGGTATATGGGATTTTCTTTACATGCTTATTTAAATTATTAGATTATATTTCACATAATTTAGACATTTAAATGTCTGAGATGTTAGCAAATATACTGCGATTAAAAGACCAAAATTCTTATAAAATTAGGAGGTCTAAGAATACTACTGAGATCAAAGCCCTAACTGATTGCCGGGGTAGCCTAGCTGGCTAGGGCGCCGGCCTGCTAAGCCGGTGGGGGAAACCCCGCGCGGGTTCAAATCCCGCCCCCGGCGCCAAACCGGCTCTTGAATTACACGTTTTTAATGGGCCTATGTAGGCATGCTAATGCTTTTTATCTCTAATGTCCTGCTCTCGGGGTTAGGTATGAGATCATATCCCTGATTCTCTATCGCCTTTGCTACCATCCACAGAAGTGCAAGCTTCTTAGGAGGAGGTATGTTAGCCTTTGCGAGGTTTATTGCCTCTATGAGATCTGTAAGCAAGCCTGTTCCTGACTCATCATACTCTATTATTATGCTCGAGTTCTTAATGTGAACCCTCTCTATTTTCGCCTTATAATACTCTCTTGAGCACACTAGTACTAGAATTATTAGAGAAAGTGCTCTATGATCGAGCTCAACTAGGTCTGAGGGAATCCCTCTAGGCACCTCCCCAAATACCTTGGAGAACACCTTGTAAAGGCTTACTACAGCCCTTATCTTAAGTCTTCTTCTATCAGAGAGATCACTTATAGCACGCATTGTTATGGTTTTAAGTCTTTGATCCTTGAAGTGAAGGACATGCTGGAGAACATCTGAGAATATCTCTGGGATCTCCAGCTCCTCAAACTCTGGGGATATTATCATTATCTGGATCTTCTTTGTAAATGGCTCTATGACCATATATGCGTTAAGCCTTATATCGTGTCTCTTTGACTCTAGCTTTATCTGAGGTGCCTCTTTCATCGTTATTACGTGAGGGAGTAGATCCAGTATTCTCTGAGAGACTTCTGGAGGAAGTACGCTCCATATGTTCTTCCCAAGAACTTCATCCTTTCTTAAATTTATTCCAAGAAGTCCTATGAACGAGTCATTTAGATATGTTATCTTCTCGTCCTTACAAAAACATATGCCTATTGACTTCAGGTTGTCCAAGGCCCTTACTAATCCCTCAGAAACAGAGAGCACTAAGTAGTCTGATGGTGATGACTCCTCTACAATTACTGTTCTCGGGTCTTTCTTTCTTATGATATATATCTTTCCACGATATTCAAGGATGTTCTCAAGGCCCTCCTTAGATAGCGTCCTTGACCATAGGTCCATTATGGACTCTACAAAGCTCTCTCCACATATTTCTGTGGGTCTATCGTTGTCTCCAAGGCGCGCCATTCCCACTATGTTATCTGATTCCACAACCTCTATGCCATCTTCCTTTCTTATAAATCCAAGCCTCCCTCTTTCCGTATTTACAAGTGCAAGGTTTCCCACTCCCTCTATTATCTTTGAAATCTCCTTAGATAACTCCTTATCAAGCCTGCTCATAAGATCTCTCTTTGAGACAATACCCGAGATCCCTAAAGAAAGCTCCTTAGCTATCTTTTCTGGTATATATAAGTTCTCATCATCTATGATTATTATTTCACTTGAGCTCTCAAATTTTTTAGTAGCAATTCTCTCTATCTTTCTGTATAGTTTTTCTAATACCATTTGCTTCCTGTTTTCCCTCATAAGGAACACTAGGACTACTATTAGGGCTACTGAGGATGCTATTGCTCCTGTCCCATATGCGTAGCCGACGTTCACACTCCCCTGAGCCCCTACAGGAAACAGGAGCACTATGCCAACAATAATTACTATAAGCGCATATGTCGCGGATTCAAGGACTATAAGCCTCGAGCTAACACGTCCGAGTTTAGCCTTCATGTCAAGAAGTATTATCTGAAGCATAGCCATTATAAGTAGCATTACTAGGCCAACTAAGGTGTAATATAAAAACAGTGGGGCAACACCCTGCATTTTAGCTGAGTACATTTCTCTCAATACAAGAGCAAAAACTAGAACATAACTTCCCATAATTATGATTCTATGGACGTAGCTCTTTAGCTTAGATGTCATCTTAATCACTTAGCATGTGCATCTGCTCAAGCGGTGATATCGCTAACACTATGCCTCATGAGGCCTTTGTTCATGCTAATTTTTTACTATAAGCGTGTGCTTTTTAAAGACTATTCATGCTTCTGTCTTATACTATAAAGTGTTAACATAAGACCCTTGACTTAGTAACTACTGCAAGGTTTCAAAAATTTTCCTTAATACTTTTATTCTTGATAGGAGCTTAATATTGTTGTTAGGCTGAGTATCCTTAATTTCTGTTTGTAATGTACAAAGGGTAGGGACACCGCTTGTAGGTGAGAGGTATGGTTGAGATAATATTCACTGAGAATGCCCCAAGGCCTGTTGGGCCCTACTCTCAGGCAATTAGGGCTGGAAGTTTTCTTTTCATAGCTGGA
Source organism: Thermoplasmata archaeon (assembly GCA_003663585.1). GTDB lineage: Archaea > Thermoplasmatota > B47-G6 > B47-G6 > B47-G6 > B47-G6. The sequence continues at coordinate 461 of QMTU01000152.1, read as the reverse complement.
CAGATACCCATAGACCCAAAGACTGGGAAGGTTATAGGAGAGAACATAAAAGAGCAGGGAAGAAGAGCATTGGAGAACATTAGAGCAATCGTAGAGGCAGCTGGAGGTAGAATTAGAGACATAGTGAAGGTGAACGTATACATAAGGGATATAAAGCTCTTTGGAGAGTTTAACGAGGTATACTCTGAGTTCTTTAAAGAGCACAGGCCTGCGAGAGCTGTAGTTGAGGTATCAGGCCTTCCTAAGGATGTTCTGGTGGAGATAGAGGCAATAGCATATCTTCCAAGAAGGAAGAGGAGAAGGCGAAGGAGATAGGCACTAACTTGCCTTATGAAACTGTTCTTTTCTTCGTAAGCATTCGTGCGTTATCGAGGAGCAAAAATACTTAAAAATAGTGTGTGGTCTCAAAGGTTCCATCCCAGAGGAATCCTCCCGAGATTGCCCCGTATGCGGGATAGGCT
>QMTU01000151.1 GCA_003663585.1 Thermoplasmata archaeon | reverse complement strand
TAATAGTCTTAGCAATTATCTCACATGAGGTTTTATACAGCATTGACTACGTACTTCTCGCGATATTTGCGTTAATGTTCATCATATTTCGTGAGGTCTCAAGCCTTGTGTTCTTGCATCTGAGGATCGTTCTTAATAACTACGCAACAATCTACCTCTATGCAGTACTAATATCCCAGGCAATAAGCAATGTTCCAGCAGCTATAGTCCTTACAGGTCATGTAGTAGACTGGAGACCACTATTATTAGGAGTTAGTGTAGGTGGTATAGGACTAATTCACTCTTCTATGGCAAACATAATTGCAATAAGGCTCTCTAGGATAAAAAGTACAGAATACATGAAATATGCAATTCCCTTGTTTTTCGTGATTCTTTTTGTGTTTTTAGGGTTTTATATCTAATGTTCCCTTCATCCTAAAGGATGATAACTCTTTCAGTGATAAACTGTAAAGTGGTGCCCCCGCCGGGATTTGAACCCGGGTCACGGGCTCCGCAGGCCCACAGGATATCCAGGCTACCCCACGGGGGCTATCATGAATCCTTTAGATGTATAGTAGACACAGATTTTTATAGCTATTTATCTACACGACAAACTGTTAGATAGTGATGAGCTCCCAATATGGTTATGACACTTAATGAGAGATAGAAATATCTATTCTTCTGCCTCTAATAAGGAGATAACTTCAATCATAAGGAGCTCATCAGCACCAAGTTTATGATATCTCCTTGCAACATTTTCAGGATATCCTGCACTCAAGAGACTCTCAATAGAAGGGGATTTTATGAAAGCACCCTTCACCTTAATCACATTTCTCAGAGCGTTAAGTACCTCCTTCGGATCATCTATATCCCAGAGTACGAGTATGCCCATTTTCCCCTTATATCCAAGGGTCCTTATGGCGTCTCTGATTTGTCTTGTCCCAGAGAGATAGAGCAGTATTTCAATACCTAAGCTTTTTGAGATGTTTCGTCTCCTAGCAAAAGCCCTTTTTGCCATTATATATGCCAGTAGTAGTTGTCTCATAGTATAGGGCCTAGTGCCGTCTAGTAGCGTGAAGCGATCCCCTACTAAATCCCTTAAAAGGCCTACAAGCTCTTCTGGAGAGGTATCTGAAAGAAAGGGTATTATGTGAAGATTATATGACCCTATAGTATATTGGTATTCCATTCTCTAGCGCCTCCTCAATAAGGGCTCCTATGTTCGTGTTCCTCTTAATCCTGACCATACCCTTGCTCCCCACGATAGCTGTGAGGACGTGCCTGTCCCCCACGTAGATCTCAACTTGCCTCCCTGCGTAGTCTTTTCCAACGTCTATTATTACGCTCTTTCCAGTAAAAGCCGGCTCTGCTCTTATAGCATTGGATGGCAATGCTTTTTCTCCAGAGAACTCTGTAAGTGGAGCAACATCTATATTAACGCCAAGATACCTCTCAAGCTGCTCTATGTTTTTACCATTTTTTCCTATTACTTTTGGTATCTCCCTAGGAGGGACATAGAGTTTTACAAGCTTTTCGGAGACTACTTCCAGTGCAAATGGCATTTTAAGCTTCTTTCTAAGCTTTTTCTCAATTTCCTCCTTTGCAATTTTGAACACTCCCTCCTCAGGACCTCTACCAATTTCCTTAATGGGCATCACTACTACTTCCTCACCGAATGAGTATATCTCATACTCTAACTCATCTGTAATGAAATCTCTGACCTCTATTACGGGCCTTGCAAGGTCCTCCTCATGCATCCCGGTAGGAACCTTTACTGTATACCTCAGGGTGTACACCTTTTTAATCCTCCCTCCCTCAACGAATATCACTGTATCCACTATTTGAGGGATTACTCCAAGCTCTACTCTTCCTATAAGTCTCTGAATGGCGTCTATGGCTCTAGTAGCATGTGTTACCCCAATCATGCCAACTCCAGCAAGTCTCATATCAGCAAATACCTGAAAGTCCTCAGTCCTTCTAAGCTCATCATATATTGTGTAGTCTGGCCTTACTAATAATAAGATCTCTGCAGTTTTCGCCATACTTTCCTTAAGCCTAGTATATTGAGTTATCTCTTCAGAAACTTGAAGATCTCTAGGATCCTCCATAGTCTTTACAATATATCCATGATCCTTCAAGTACTCAGCTATTGCCTGTGCTAAAGTGCTTTTTCCAGCCCCAGGAGGTCCTGCTATTAGTATCCCTCTTTGTTTTTCTATGAGCCTCTTTTTCAGCTCCTCATGCATGTCGTAATCATCTAGGGACACCTTTACAATGGGTCTAACTGCGGTGATTTCAGGACCATCAGAAAATGGCGGCCTTGTAATTGCTATCCTGATATCCTCTATTTGTAGAACTGTGGCTCCTCCATAGTCAATTTCAAGAAAAGCCTTAGGATTTCTCCCAACCTCTTCCATGAGCTCCCTTACTATCTGCTCAAATTCCTCCATTGTAAACGGCGTGTCTCTAATCTTAACAAGTTTGAAGTTTCCTGGGCTTCCTATCTTTGCATGAGGCAATGCGTTTACCTTTAGGTGAACGGACATTGTGTTTATTGTGAAGAAATCAAGTATCCTAAGTCTCCCCTTTCTCTTTGTCTCAACATAATATGTCCTTATTCCCTTCGAGAGTGCCGAAAGTGCCTGTACTTTATCGGACGTTATAAGCACACCATCAACGTCTGAAACTGAGTCCCTTATTATTGAGTCTATGGATCCTTTTTTTGCAAGAAGAACGTCCTCATAGCTAGGTCTTTTTCCATAAAATTCTATTTTAATTCCCTTTTCCTCACAGGTTTCCCTAATCCTAACAAGGTTAGCAAGCCCTTCAAATCCGGTTTCTCTTTTCATATTTGCCTGTGCCTGTAGTTCATCTAGGACAGCATTGTGTATGATAATCTTCGATGGGGTTGCCTTTCCTAAGAGATCAAGAATACCACCACTTACTATAACGCTGGTATCTGGAACCCATACAGCGTTTTCTAAGCCCCTTTCATCTACAAGATATCGTGACTTAAGTCCAGGAATGATCATAATATAATCACCTTTAGTAACATCAATGACAATTGTCTCTCTTTAACGCTCTTTGATGTCATAGAGGATATCTGAGTTTTTCTATTAGAGTAAGCCTCAATGACATCTAAGACGTGATTTGATCACGCTTACCTATAATCTTGAGTGAGTTTTAAAGCTTCCTCATATATAGACTTTGCAAGCTCATCGCCTATTCCGGGAATTCTC
>QMTU01000150.1 GCA_003663585.1 Thermoplasmata archaeon | reverse complement strand
CTCATGTGATGATCTACTATAAGAGCCTTGACTAAACCTCCAATAACCTTCAGGTTATCGAGCCCTTGTCTCACCGCTCTAGCTGGTATTCGATATCCCATTAGATATGTTGGAGGCCCATCAACAAATACTATGTGTGGTGCTTTTTCTAGGATCCAGTCTAGTGCCGTGCTATCTATAGGGCCCTGAACATCGGAGGTGTATAGAAAACGTAATCCAGAGCTCTTATCCTCTATAAGTACCATAAGGACATAGCCAAGTCTTGTGCCTGGAGGCCCATGTGGAAAGGGAGGCGATATTTCAAGTAGAACGTCTCCTATTTCATATGTTCCACCGTTAGTGGCCTTTGGTTCTACGTTAAGATTCTCTAAGTGCTCTAAGAATCTCTTTGCCCTTCCAAACTGACTTCGATTTATCATTTCACTTGGGTGTTTTATTATCAGCTTTTTTCCTTTGTAAAACTCTTCTTCTGGCATGTAGTGATCGTAATGATAGTGCGTTATTATTATCACATCAGAGTTCTCTGCCTCTTTTGATATGACATCTATTGCCTTGACTAGCGCCTTTTCCTCCTCTTCAGCTGGAGGAAGACCATATCTAGAAGGTCCTAAAGCAGCTCCAGGATCTATGATTATCCTAAGGTCATCAATCTCCACTGCTGTTGCCATAGACCTTACGCCAAAGCTATCCGAGTTTAGTATTTTGATTGTAAACCCTTGAGGAAGATCCCTCCAGAATTTCATAACGCAGCCCTCTTAAGCTAGTTAATATGTTCCTATTCCATGCGCTATTTCATATCTCACGAGGATCTCTGCTGCTACTACCCATGCATTTAGAGGTTCATCGTATAGGGAAATCAGATAATCCGAATACTCATCAACAGGAGATAGAAAGTCTCCCTTTGGAAAACCTCCAATAAGCACTACTATATCCTTTTCTTTATTCTTGCTAAAAAGATCTAACAGATCTACCTTATCTCCTTTCTCATGCATGGTTATTACAATATCTGGAGAGATGTTGTCTAAAAGCTCCTTTAATGACATGTCATCGTAAAGCTCTATTAATGGCTTTTCCTCACTTGGTAATACCTTCTTCTGAAATAGAGACTCCATGAGACCAACAAACCTCATATAGTGTTTTATTATTCTCGTCTCTGGGTGAACGTAGATTACCTGGTTATTTCTCGTGTGAACGTACACTCTCAAAAGGCCACACTTATTTAGTATAGAGTCCTGAACCACGTTCAAGAATATGTGAACTATGTCAGGTCTACCCCTTCTCCAACCATCTGGTAATCGTCTAAGAGCCCCGTGATGATAGCTATCATCCAACAATATCGTTTCAGGAGTTTTTCCCCTCATTTTAGCGCTTTTTCCAATTATGGGATCTCCCCATAGCTTTCTAGGAACAAGCTCGAGCTCAGAGTCCACGAGGATCATAGTGAGCATGTTTCTAGGAAATACTATCAGACATATAATTTATTCTTTCAAACTTCTTCTACTCTAAGGGCAAGCTTATGTAATTCCTATTAGCTCAGAGGTGTCACTTTATGTTTCACGAACAGTTAGTCTGAAGATATCGATAAAATAAATTTCATAACAGTTTAATATAGTAAGTAATGAGGCCCGCATGAAAGTGCCAGCTGAGGAAAGGAGGGTTCCAATGACAGCTGGTCCCCCTTGCGGGCTACAGCACAATGAGAGGATTAATGACAAATCTCATAAAAGGTGCTGAAGATGACTCCTGAAAAAATGCAGATGCTTCAGAGATTCCTCGACGACCTTAAGGTAATGGGAATGAGTCCTCACACCATAAAGATGTATAATTATTTTGTTAAAAAGTATCTTGAGTGGGCTGATGAGCTCTCAGCAGAGAGTGTAAAGAAATTCCTTAGACATCTGCTTTTAGATCTTGAGTACAAGAACAACTCTATTTATCTTGCAACAATGGCACTAAAGAAGTTCTTTGAGAATATAGGTTATAAGAATATAGCAAGCTTAATAGAACCTCCAAAAAGGCCAAAAAACCTTCCAAAATATCTCACTGAAAGAGAGATAGGAATCATACTTAAAAAGGCAAGAGAGATTAGTAAAAGGGACTACTTAGTTTTAGCAGTGCTTGCATATACAGGAATGCGTGTTAGTGAGCTCTGCAACTTGCATGTTGAGGACGTTGACACTACAAGGAGGATCATACACATAAGAGGTGGAAAGGGTTCTAAGGACAGAATCGTAATAATTCCATCACATCTAGCTGATGAGCTCGAAAAATATATACGCGATCACAACATGATATCGGGACCTCTCTTTCCAGGGAAATCCAATAAAAACGGAATAACTCCGAGAACTATACAGAGATTAGTTAAAAAGTACGCAAAGATGTGTAACATAAAAAAGGAAGTAACACCTCATGTTTTTAGGCACTCATTTGCAACAAATATGCTGAGAAGAGGAGCTGATATACGATACATACAGCGCCTTCTCGGACACTCCTCACTTTCCACAACTGAAATTTACACACACTTAAGTGAGGCAGATTTAATTACTGTCTATGATAGAACACATCCGAAGTATGAGCTTTAGCATGAGCCTCTCCGTGCTAGAAAACGAGGATTCCTTTAACGACAAATTGTGACATTAAATTAAAGTGAGACTATGAGTTTTGTTAAAATGTGCTTTAGTGTATGTTAACCAGCGAAACGTTATTTGATACTGATAAACTTTTATTTGGATATACTTAATAATCTCATACTGCATGCCCCCATTCAAGGAGAGGTGATAGCTTATCCCAAAGATCCTTCAACTAAACGAAAAGTACTGCAAAGGATGCTATCTCTGCATATACATTTGCCCCAAAAAGGTCTTTGACCCTAGTGATAAGCCTAATCCTTATGGAGTATACTCTCCAATAATCGCTCGAAGAGAAGAATGCATTGACTATAAGAACATGCTAGAGGATAAGAGGTCATTCTGTAGCCTATGTGTCGTAACGTGTCCGGATCAGGCACTATGGTGGGAGGAGATTCTATGAAATTCTTAGAGTTTGGTGGTGTTTGTTTTTTGATGGGGGATGTTGCTGCTGGTGTTGGTGCTATCCTTGCTGGTTGTGATTTTTTCGCCGGCTATCCCATTACCCCCGCGAGTGAGATCATGGAGTTCATGGCGGAGGAGCTTCCCAAGCGTGGTGGTGTCTTTATCCAGATGGAGGATGAGATTGGG
>QMTU01000149.1 GCA_003663585.1 Thermoplasmata archaeon | reverse complement strand
GCCTACAAAGCCTGGATGGTGAACCCAAGCTTTGACAACCCACTTTCCTTCTTTAAAGAAAGCCAAAGCTTTCTTGTTCTTAGGGTATATGTAGTGGGGTCGAGCTCCATCGTTCACTATTCGAGCATAAGGAGTGTCAGCTATTATCTTCCTTGCATCAGGCAAACTTTCTACTCTAATTGATCTTCTTAATCTCCCTGTTTTCTTGGGTACAAGCTCTTTCATTTTTTGCTCTGCATGCCTAGCTAAATTGTCTAAAACCCGGTTGGGCCAGTGTATCCGAGCTATACGGCTTACCCTCTCGATTAATAAAACTGCTTCATATAAACCTTTGACTTCTGCTCTGACTGACATTAATGCCTCTTCCTGTTCACTGCTAAGTCTACAACTGCAGAGCCGTCCCCGCTTCCATCGTAAGTTACTTTTATAGCATCCCAGCACTGAACAATATCTTCTGGAGTCAATAATCCTGTAGAAGTGAATTGCTGAGTGCTGCCTATCTGCTTCCACACAGGGCTTGAAGCATCAGCATCATAAGTTCCATAAACCTTTATGTTCACTGTGTAAGTTCCAGTGATTGTTACTTTCCCAAAGACCGTTATTCTAGCATAATTCAGAACTCGAGCTATTATAGCAGTAGTTTCATTAACTGTTCCGCTAATATTTTTGGTTACTCTCTCTTTTTTACCTACAGCCAATTAGCCCACCACAAGCTTTAGTATTAGAGCAAGAACGCTTAAAAACGTTCCTGCTCCTAAGAGAGTCTGAAGCCAGTAGCCTCTCTTGAGCCATTTCATTTCTGTTTCTACCCTTGTCAACCTGTCGTTGAGAGCCAAAGCCCAGCTTGGCATTGGGTTGTTCTTCTTTTTCTCTTCATTCAATTAAAGCACCAGCAATATGTCTTCTTTTAGACATATCATTCATGGCCGAATGCAAACCAATATCCGTCTTCTCCTTGAGCAGTCACAATGGTAACTGCACTGCCGTCACAAGGCAAAGTTTCATTGACTACAGGAGCATCAGACACTACAGAGCTTCCTTTGTGCTGCAAGACAATGAATTCACAGACTTTCAAGCCTGTATTTATGTCTCCTCCAGTATCAGTAGCTCCATTGGTGAATGTTCCCCAAGTGACTACTTTATTGCCGAAAACGGTTCTGCCCAAAATAGTTGAACTAAATGCCATTTACACTCCTCCTCTATTTAATTGGGAAGATCATCGGCTTTAAGCCTCCCAATTCACGCTTACTTTATGTCTCGGAGCTTTCCTTGAACGTTGAACCTGTAGCAGATGAGCTCGCCTACAGTCAAGTATGCTCCTTCAATTCTCAGCTTGTCTTGAGCTACATAGCTTGTGTAGTCTCTCTTAGTCTCCATATATCTAGTCGGAGCAGCAACCTTGAACGACAGGTATTCAGTGTCTAAGAACATTGCTTTGCTTATTGTATCACCGTAGCTTGAGTCTGTGCATCTCATAGCTGCAGTTGTGATTATAGGTATACCTCTGAAAGTGGCTACGCTGAATCCTGCTTCGACTCCTGAAGCAATGCCTCTTACTCCGCCGTATTGAGGCATGACTTTAGCTTCTCCCATAAATCTGCGCTCAGGCTCCAATATCTCTGATAAAGCAGTGACAAAGTCTGCTCCTGTAAGGATTACGTCAGGCTTTCCTCCAGCTTCGATGATTGTCCTCCAGACTTCCTCGATGGCCCACAGAGTTAAGTCGCCATCGGTGCCTAGAGTTCCGCCTGGCGCTTTAACTACAGCATCGTATGTAGTTCCTGAGTCTCTGTCTATGTCAAGGATTCCATATTTCTTCCACGGATCGTAGAAATGATCGTGGCTTCCACCCACAGCGTCTTCTTCTGCATCGCTGGCTATAATTCTGTCCAGAGTCTCAAAGTTGTCGGTTCCAGCCCAGTTCCCGGAGGCATTCCCAGCTAAGTACTCAACAGACTGTACAAGCATTGTGTTTATTATAGCAGCATGCTCCTTGCCCAATTCCTCTCTCATCAAAGGAATGATTTCTACTGAATCGTCTATGCTTGACATGAACTCGTAGATTTCTTCAGTGCCCCAAGTGTGTATGACTTCTTTAGGCTGAGTGGCATTCACTACTATAGTAGGAGCTATAGTGTCAGGCAGAGCTCCTCCTCGTGAAATGCCTCCAGCCAATTCAGCTCCAGAGTGAGCCCAAGACTGTCCAGCAGCAGTCAAGAGCCTCCAACCGCTTTGCTTCCAGACTTCTTTAGGCAGGATAGCAAAGACATTCTTCTCGTAGTTAAGGAAGCTCCAGACTTTGCGGCCGAAGAGAGGCTGGACCCAGTCAGGAGCAGTTGTGTAAGCTGGAGTAGCAGGAGTAACGTCTGCATCTGCTTTCCTTATTATAGGCGAGCCGTAGAATTTTCTCTCTAGCTCCCTTAGTTCTTTGAGGTTCTTTTCAGGGTCGTCTATACGCTCTTGCACGTGCACCATCATAACTCACCTTTCCTTATCTTTGAGAAAGGAATCTTGTACAATTCCTCCAGAGATATGTCCATCAAAGTCTTCTTTATTTCTGTCTTAGCAGGAGCCACAGACTTCTTGACTTCAGTTGTCCCTCCTAAGCGCTTGTTCAAAGCATCTTCTATTGCTCTCTCAATCATTCCCTTAAGGTCTTTCTCTGGGTAAGGCTCTTTGTACGGCTTCTCTTCTTCCTCTTCTTCTTCGTCTTTAGGTTTCTTAGCTTTCTCTTCTTCAGCTTTCTCTTCTTCTTTCTTTTCTGGGTATGGCTCTTTGTATGCTTTAGGCTTTTTCTTTGCTTTCTCTTCTAAGTCTTCATCTTCGCTTTTCTTAGCTTTAGCTTTGCATTCTTTAACGCACTCCTTGAAGCTTTTCCCGCTCTTTAAGCATCTAGACATGCACTGTTGGTATTCTCCTTTGATTACTCCTTCTTCAGCTAGGATTTCTAAAGCTTTCTCAAAGTCGCTTGGTTCACCAGATTCTGCTTTTTCTTTGTATGCTTTAGGCTTCTTAGGTTTCTTGTAGGCTTCAGGTTTCTTTTTCTTCTCTGCTATCTGTTCTTCGAGAGCATCTAAGCGCTTGCCTAGATCTGCTACAAGCTCCAAGACTTTCTCCAGTGTGATTTCTTCTTCGCTCATTTCTTCCACCTTTCTCACTATATATGGCGCTTTATCTACGGGAAGAGAGGCAACGCCACCTTTCCTCTCTTCTTCGGTTAGGAGCAAGCGTTCAGGCTTGCTTTGC
>QMTU01000148.1 GCA_003663585.1 Thermoplasmata archaeon | reverse complement strand
TCTAATGGGATATCGAATACCAGCTAGAGAGGTGAAACAGGGGCTCGATAACCTGAAGGTTATTGGAGGCTTAGTTAAGGCTCTTATAGTGGATCATCACATGAGTAGAGATCTTAAGTATACTGATTATATAAGTGCAATACCAAATGCTCTCTCTGCAGCCTCGTTTATGGGAATCAAGGAGAAATTTCTTGAGGCTAGAAGAAAGGAGCTTTGGAGCAGTAGAAAATAGGCGGTGATCCTTGTGGAGTACGTGAAGATAAAGACGAGGATTATTCTATATGCAGTGGCCTTCTTCTTTCAGGGCATAGCAGATGCTGTTCTTTTCACTCTTATGATACCGCTAATAAAAAATTTAGGCGGTACTGACTTTGAAACGCTTCTTGCACATACGATGTACGGTCTGGGAATGATCACATCGTTTATTTGGGGGTCTTTATCTGATATTATTGGAAGAAGGCTATTTCTTAGAGTGGGCTCGTTAGCATTTGCACCATTATTACTTATAGGTATAGTCTTCTCTGAGGTTATTCAAATAAAGATTCTTGTTACATTTTATTTGTTAATATTTCTCTATTCAATGCTCTGTGCGATGATGTACTCATCGCTAATAGCAGAGGCAAGTTTAGAGGCAAATCCTTCAAGAGCATTTGGATCAGTGAACTTGGGAGGAGACCTCGGTTGGGGATTAGGAGGAGTAATTGCTGGAGCTCTCGTTGAAAAGATGGCTCGAGGAGTTCTATGGGTGTTTATTCTAGGATCAGTAAGCTATGCTATCTTTGCTATCATTGCAAACATAATAAAGGAATCAAAGGAGGAAATAAGAAGAAAGTATAGATACAAGTTCAGGTACTCTGCACTAATGCTTCTTATATCTGTGTTCTTGCTAAGTTTTGGAAGGGAGTGGGTATACGGTCTGTTTTCCATAAAGACATACTTAGACATCCTTGGAGGATCTACGCTGTATTATGGAATTTTCGTAACAATGCTTCCGGGGATAATAAGCGCGCTTGCAGTGCCGCTCTACGTGAGACTTGCAGAGAGATTTGGAGGCTTAGCAACATATGGGCTCTCAATAGCAATATACTCTATTATAATACCTGTAATGGCCCTTTCTAAAGGATACATGGCGCTTGTCATATGGGTACTTCCTATTTGGCCTATGTATGACATAGGATCCAAGAAGAGCAGTGAGGAACTAGTTCCTAAGACTGCTAGGGGTAAAATTATTGGGGCTATGACTGCTATGGTCGAGATAGCTATGATAATAGCTGCTGTGGGAGGTTACTTTTCTGATGTTTTGGGAAGGGAGCTTTCAATATTTCTTGGCGGACTTCTTGTTACAACAGCTCTAGTTCCTTATGGACTTATATTCTACTTTAAAAGGAGGGAATAATTGTTTTTGTGAACATTGAGTCTTGCATGCTTGAAGCATACATATCTCCTAACAAATCAGATTTCGTTGTGAAAAGCCCTCCATCCTAGGCTTAAGGAGGAGCGTAAGTAACATAGTCATAGTGAGGCTGAACATTTATGCTAATAGCAAGTATTATAAGTCCTCTGGGCCATAGTATTATGATACATCTTAATTCGATATATCAATTTTTGATACTATGTACCAGGCGTGAGACAAACCCAAAATCCAAAAATAAGTGTCCCCTACTGTAAGATAAGGGATCCTTGATATAGTGTCGGAGGGAAAATCGTATGACAACTGAGGTTAAGATCTATGATGAAACCAGAGGGGAAGATTATCTTGATGATCAAGTGTTTTTATCGAGAAAATTTGAGAAAATATATAATTCTGCAAAGGGAACATACCCCTCAGAGTTACCATCAAAGACCTTATCACTTTGTCCAGTATGTCGCAGAATAATTCCTGCAGTGTATTTTGAGGAAAATGGAGAACTAAGAATGATTAAAAAGTGCCCAGAACATGGTGTTTTTGAGGACGTGATTGATGAGGACGTTAACTTCTATAATAGATCACTTAAGTATGCAAAGACTTGGGCAGGCAGCAAAAAATACAGAAAGGTAGAGTTCTCAATGGGGATAATAGAGAATACAGGAACGAACTGTCCATTTGACTGCGGTCTTTGTCCAGCTCACATGTCCCATACAGCTCTTCTAAATTTAGTAGCGACGAACAGGTGTAACCTCAGATGTTGGTACTGCTTCTTTTATGCTAAAGAAGGAGAGCCTGTCTATGAACCGTCACTGGAGCAAATAAGATACATGCTAAAGAGAGGAAGGGAATTAAAACCATATCCTGCAGTAGCACTTCAGATAACTGGTGGAGAGCCCACTTTAAGAGAAGATCTTGTAGATATCGTCAGGATTGCAAAAGAACTTGGATATACACATATACAGCTTAACACAAACGGCCTAAAGTTTGTTGAGAATCCGGAATACCTTGTTAGGCTCAGAGAAGCTGGGGTAAACACCATGTACTTGAGCTTTGATGGTGTAGATGGAAAGACGAATTGGAAGAATCACTGGGAGATCCCTTATATACTAGAGGCAGCGCGTAAGGCTGGAGGGCCTGGGATAGTGCTTGTTCCAACAGTAATAAAAGGAGTAAACGATGACCAAGTTGGAGACATCATAAACTTCGCCTTGAACCATCTTGACATAATCAGAGCAGTCAACTTTCAGCCGGTGTCCTTAGTTGGGATGATGCTTAAGAACAAAGAGATCAGGAAGTATAGAATCACAAAGACGGGAGTGATAAAGAAAATAGAAGAGTACACAAATGGGCAGATAGGAAGTGAGGACTGGTACACGGTTCCTACGCCTTGGGAGCTAAGTGAGCTAATAGAGTCTTTGACCGGAGCTCCTCAATTCCATTTATCAACGCATATACTCTGTGGTGCTGGAACGTACGTTTTCTTAGGAAAAGATGGGAAGGTAGTTCCTATAACAAGATTTGTAGACGTAGAGGGATTCTTTGAGTACATAAGGGAGCTGAGAGAGGATATAGACAACACTAAAGTTAAGTTCTTGAAGAAGTTAAAGGCTGTGAAGTTGATATTAGCTCTAAGTAAGTTCATAGACAAAGAAAAGCAGCCAAAAGGACTTGATTTAGTGAGAATCCTAAAAAGGATTTTCGTATATCATAATTATGATGCCTTAGGAGAGTTCCACTTGAGGTCACTCTTTATAGGCATGATGCACTTTCAAGATCTTTACAACTATGACATAAACAGAGTTCGTAGGTGCCAAATACACTATGCAATGCCTGATGGACGTATAGTAC
>QMTU01000147.1 GCA_003663585.1 Thermoplasmata archaeon | reverse complement strand
CTATTATTATCAAACCACAAATGACTATTTTCCAAGAAGAATTCATGCTTAAATTTGCGCTAATAAAATAGAGTACTAAAGAAGTTAAGTACTTATCAGTATCATATATTGTTATTGTTCCGTAAAAAGGTAAAGGTAGTTAACAACTAGCTCCGGATTGTGGTGCCTTATGAAGACAGCTAAAGATGTAATAAACCCCGTGATCGTGTGGTCGCCTGTAAGCGATGTGGCTCCCCATGAATGGGCAGAGGATGGATTATGGTTATTTGGGAGTTTTAATCCTCTTATGTATAGAAGCGTTCCAAGCGTTCACTCAGGAGCATATATTCCGCTGAGGGCATATCTTGTATCGTTTGATGAGATATACGAGAGGGCTGAGAGGGTTGTATTTCCAAACTTCATTGAGGATCGCACTGAGAAGTTTAACAAGGCATACATCTCTAGGGACATGTTTACGAGAGTTGTGAGGATATGGGAAGCTCATGAAGGGATATTTGCTGCAAAATTCGATGATATTTATGTTTTTAAGGGTATATCTACTGAGGAGCTCTCGCCTGCAGAGATCAGTACTATAATGAGCTGGAACCCGATATCATCAGAGCTCACTGAGCTTATGAACATCTTCTTGGAAAGTGCCACTATGGATCAAAACATAGTAGAGGAATTGCAAATATACGATATCACTAAAGATATGAACGACATAAGGACCCAAAGCGCCAAGAGGTATCTCGAAAAGCTTATATCATATCACGAAAGCATTAGAGAGTTCTTATCAACGTACACTCCAAAAAGTATAGAAAGAGAGGAGGACAAGACGTTGTTTTTGAAGCATGATAGGGAAATTGCTGCTTACATTACACGGACTATAATGAGGTATCAAGAACGTCTGAGGGATCAGAAGGTGACAATGGACGTTTTTATTCCAGAGCTAATACATGATACATTCTCTGGAAACCTTGAGTACTTTATGGGATGGATGATGCGTCTTTTTAGGTCTCTTGTATTACTCTCTAAGGAGATTGCAAAAAGATATGATATTCCAAACTATAAACTTGCATTTCTGAACATGTATTCAGAGATTGTTAGGGGTAATAGGCCCTATAAAGGATTAGAAAAAGTTATCCCAGAAATTTCCCCTATGGAAGTTGGATACATCTACGGAAGAATACTTCCAGTAATATACAGGGATTATCTGCTCAAGGAGTACAGAGACATAGTATACTGGAGTAGAGAGATAACTGCAATGCTAGCTATAGCGCACTGTTTAAGAGTTTTTGATGAAAAGGGATTTATGGCATTTGAGCAAGAATATGAAAAACTATTAAAGGTTCTAGAGGCAATGTAAACTACTCTACCCTAAAGGGTACATTTCATTGTCAATTACATTCTGTCCTCTCTTTAGCAGAAAAGAGTACATTAATTTCTCCTTACGTCCTCCAACAGTTCCTTAAGTTTATTTACTTCATTTTCTAATTTGTCCACTTTTTCTTTAATTTCTATAACTAGCTTTTCTGTGTTTATAACAGCCTTTTCCCAAGGATCCAGCTTCTCACCATACGAAAACGTGTGATAAAGGTACATTCCTACGAATATTCCACCAATTACAGCCAAGAAGAACATAGAAGAGAGACTTATCAACCACGATATTATTTGAACTGTAGTAGGTACTGGAAGTATTCTCATGGACATAAGAAGCACTATAGCCGCAATTATGCCTATTATTGCAGCAACTGTTAGCACAGAGCTACTAACACGTCTAGTCTCTTTCATGGACATTTTCTATCACTTCCGTCTCTTCTAAGGTAACGTCATATGAGGTGCCATGGTAGACCCCATTTACATATATTTTATTATTGATAATTTCGAACACAATAGTTTTTTCATATACTCTGAGAACATCGTTCTTAGGATCGTAATAGTTTACAACAATACTCACGTTATACTTTGCATCTGAGAGGTTCATTACGTATAGAAGTGAAGGGGAGTTCTCAACACGAGCAGCCAAGCTTTCATTCATATAGACTGAGATGTTCCTGTATATGATGAAGTCACCAAGTGTAGGCCTTATCCATAGAAATATTTTATTTAGATGTTCTTCTATGGAAATTGTAAGCCTAGGAATCTCTGATGGAGGAAGGACTCCTGGCTGTTCAGTGCATCCTAATATTATTGATGCTAAAAGGACTACAATAAACGATGAGAGCGTCAATATAGTTCTTAAACGAGAGATTTTCAAAGGACACACCTCTAAGCAGCTCTTTAGTCAAAGTCCACAAGAGGGGTTCTTAATGAAACCTTAAATATGTATCCTGATCTTCTTTTATGTCTCGACAGCTCCACCATTTTTATTATTCTGCGCACGTCATTTAAGGGCAAGTTTACCTCCTTAGAAATTCTCTCTACATCATACCCCATCTCGTATGCATAAAGTACCTTGTCCAAGATGTCGTATGAAAATCCTAACTCATCTTCATCTCTCTGGCCTGGATATAACCCTGCTGATGGCGCCTTTTTTAGGATTTTTTGAGGTATGTTAAGCTTCCTTGCTAGGGAGTAAACTTGAGTTTTGTATAAGTCTCCTATTGGATATAGGTCAGCTGCACCGTCACCGTACTTAGTAAAATACCCTAACAAAAGCTCACTCTTATTTGATGTCCCAACTACTAAGTAATTAAGCTCATTTGCATGCGCGTAAAGTATTAGCATTCTCAATCTTGGTCTTATGTTTATTCTAGCCCTTTGACTTTTGAGACCTAGCATGCTCTCAATATTATTTAGCATCTCTGAAATGTCTATTACCTTGTACTTAAAACCCTCTCTCCTTGCGAACTCTACTGCATCTTTTAGATCTTCGTCATTAACACCTCTTTCGGGCATAATTAGCACAAGGACTTTGTCCTTTCCAAGAGCCTCTACACACAGCTTTGCTGTCACTGATGAATCTACACCACCACTTAGTCCTACAACAACACCATTTGCACGTGCTTGTTTAACGAGGTCTCTAATGAAAACTTTTACGCCTTCAACGAAGAAATCTGGAGGATCTGGTATTGAGATCATTGCCAATCACTCCATGGCATTGAAATGTGGTTCTTTAAGGGTACCTCCTTAGTAAATTATTGAAAAAAGATATTTATAATTACACTTCCTAGAGGTTAAATACTTAGTGAAGAAGCATAGAAATGGGAGTATCCTAAAACATAAGCCTCCGTGATTTCAATTTTAAATGTAATAAATTAGTAACCTTAAAAAGAGTGTCCCTAGTTTT
>QMTU01000146.1 GCA_003663585.1 Thermoplasmata archaeon | reverse complement strand
GGTCCCTATTGAAGATCCCATAGCTCTCGCCTGCTCTCGTAATGCTATCTGTGCCTCTGGGAAAAGAGCCATTATGTGCTACGATAGAGGGTCCTTAGAGGTCATATGGAGGGTGTCCATGAATCAGAACGTAAGAGGAATAGAGATTTTACCAAAAGGAGATGTTCTAGTGATCACAGGAAAGGACAGAAATGGAAAGATCATTCATTTGGGACCTAATGGAGAAACCCTTGAGGAAGTCAGCACTAAAGGAGTCCCAATTTACATATCAGCCGAGGGAGACACAGTTCTTGTGGGAACACTCTCAAGACTAATCGCAATAAAAGTCTCATAGCCGCTATCTTTTAAGGGCAAAATGGTAATCAAGCTACACAGAATTTCTGAGGTTTTTGGAAAACTATTTTAAGATCATTATCTATTGAAAATCCTAGCAGATACATTCCTTTAATTTTAGAGTAGCGTTGAGGAGGAGCCATGAGCTGGTGCTTATCAAAAGATGCTAACGGATTTGAGCAATGAGAGTAACTTTGGAGGGTCGATAATGGAGAGTAGAGAAAGAATAACCAAGCTGGTCCTCATGGGAATAGCTCTCGTGATTATAGTTGCCGGGATAGCAGTCACAGGATATGCCCTATGGGATAAGAGGGCGAACGTCGCAATACTGATAGAAGTTCCTAAGAGCATCATAAGTGACAAGCTCGAAAGCGCATTTGAGAGTCCAGACAATGTAACACTTGAGACGACAATACAAATATACACAGTATATCTGGAATCGTCAAAGACGCTATACGAGAAGAACGTGACATACGTATTTAAGAGCCTTCCAGACTATCTTCTAGCAAAGATTCCAAAGAGTGCATTTCCCACATCAGCAAGTCAGGAGAGCAAGAAGTCCTCGGAGTTCACCCTTGGTGTGAGACTTATCGTGAGACCTAAGGGCTTTTCTGGAAATGAGACCTTAGAGATGACATACGAGTGGGAAGAAAAGTACACGTGCGGTAACATTCCCAGCACTATAAACGCAAGTCCCTCCTAAAGTATTAATTTTTGAATATGAGGACATATGCCTATGGCTTCAATAAAGGATCTAACAGAGCGCATAGTTAATTTTCGAGACAAGAGGGAGTGGAAGAAATATCATACTCCAAAGAACTTAGCCTTATCCCTTGTAGTAGAGGTAGGAGAGCTCTTAGAGTTACTCCAATGGATGACTGATGAAGAAATTTTAAAGAAGTGTGTTGAGGAGTCTTATAGAGAGAAACTAGAGGAAGAGCTTGCAGATGTTGCCATATATCTTTTCTTGCTTTCTCATGAGTTAAATATAGATCTTGAGAGAGCAATAGCCAAAAAGATAAGAAAAAACGAGGAAAAGTACCCAGTTGATAAAGTCAAGGGAATATATAAAAAGTACACAGAACTCTGAGGATTTCTGGAGGTGAACACTTGATAGAGAGTATAGTGTACTTTTTTCTTGGAGTCCTGATCGGCACTATGGCTGCCCTGTTTGGGCTTGGTGGTGGATTTCTAATAGTGCCTCTCCTGAACATCTCAGGAGTGGAGATCCATCATGCAATAGGAACGTCCTCTGCAGCCATAGTGTTTACGTCGCTCTCCTCGGCAATTGCATATGCAAGACAACGAAGAATAAACTATAAAGCTGGAGTGCTAATAACGAGTACGGCGATATTCAGTGCATATTTTGGAGCATATTTGACGTCATTTGTTAATCCAGAACCCCTTAAGATAATATTTGGTAGCGTGCTTACTTTGGTTGCGCTGAGGATGTTCATAAGCACTAGGGGACAGGAGGCAGGAGGGGAGAGCAAAAGGCTTAAGCTGTGGGCAACGCCATTAATAGGAATCATTTCCGGTCTTGCATCCGGATTCCTAGGCATAGGAGGGGGCATAATTATAGTGCCATCCCTTGTGTACCTAGGGGTTCCTATACATTATGCCGTCGCAACTTCAAGCTTCAGCATAGTGTTTACGTCGCTTTCATCAGCCGTGAAACACTACACCCTTGGAAATGTTGTCGTTCAATGGCTTGTGTTTCTAGTCCCTGGCCTCATTATAGGCGCACAACTTGGTGCGAGAATAGCTAAAAGGCTTAGATCCAAAACCCTTAAGTATGCGTTTGCAGTCCTAATGACAATGCTTGCCCTAAGAATGATCCTTAAAGGATTAGGGTTTGCAGTACCGTAGACTCATCCTATCTGCTTTGATTCCCTCCTGTCCTAAAGGGCAGGACTTTCCCAGCAGTGTTTTGTAAAACTTTAAATTTAGAAGATAGTTTCTTACTTTATGGGCTCAAAGGCGTCCGCCGTTATCGCACTCCTTACAGCTACCTTCTTCTGGGGAAGCACGTTTCCCATAATGAAGGTTATCGTGACGAGCTTGGATCCAATTCTGTTCACGTCCCTCAGGTTCATAATAGCCACTGCAACCCTCTTTCTGATATTTCGAGGCAGAATAAAACGTGACCGAGCGCACATTTCAGCAGGTCTTATTCTGGCACTGACGTTAGTTCTTGGACACGTTACACAGATCATTGGGCTTAAGTATACCACACCTACGAAGTCTGCGTTTATAACCGCAATGTACGTGGTGTTCGTTCCCCTAGCTGGCTATCTACTCGTACACGAGAAAGTGTCCTCACATCAGATATTGTCCTTGGCCATAGCGGTTCTCGGACTTTACCTTATGACAAGCCCGGAGTCCACTAGGATGAACCTCGGAGACGTCTTAACGTTGCTCTGTGCTGTTGCATTTGCCTTTCAGATAGCCCTCGTACACAGGTACTCTAAGATCCTAGATCCTGTATCGCTAACGCTCTGGGAGACGCTCTTCACGTTCACTCTTACGTTCCCTATAGGTCTCATGATAGGCTCTCACACCTTGTATAACCTAGGAGCTTTCTCCCTTCTCTTCGTATTCTATATAGGAGTTTTCCCAACAGCCCTCTCATTCTTCATACAGATGACTTATCAGAGAGCCCTTTCAGCAGTATCTGCATCATTAATCTATGCTACAGAGCCCCTTTTTGGCCATGCTCTTTCGTATGTATTCTTGGGTGATAAAATGCCTTTAATGGGTTATTTAGGAGCTATTCTAATAGTTCTTGCAATGATCATTGGAAACAAAAGCTAATTAGACTTTTTAAGCTTGAATCACTTTCTAAAGCACTATTTGACGCTTATATTTATGCTTTACAAAGATCTAACAGTAGAAACACATAATGTTAGTGCCCTAGTGCTTTGCATATGTTATATAT
>QMTU01000145.1 GCA_003663585.1 Thermoplasmata archaeon | reverse complement strand
CTTATACACGAAGAGTGGTAGTTGTGTTACTAGCAGCTCATCCACTTACATGACCTCGTGAGTGTTCCTATGGGCATGTTCTTGACGGTCATCTAATCATTCATTTAAGTATAACACATGGTGAGAACGATGGACGAAGAAAAGAGAAATCCTAAAACATTGGTGTTCGCCGTAAGGACCTATGCGAGAAGAGAATATGATGTAGCTAAAGGAATATTAAACAGAATACTAAGTGCAAGGGAAAGTATAAAGAAAATAGTATCCTCACAGGTTCTTGATGAAATAATCAACGATTTAAACCAGGTAATTAACGAGATTAAGGGAATTGAGTTCGAGGAAAGGGAATCAGTCCTTGAAAGGATTCTCAGGAGAAGGCTTCAAAACTTAGTGTTATCGCTTGAACGTATAGTGGAGGATTTAAGGGGAATCTCAACGAGATTTAAGAGCATAAATGAAAAGATAGTCGCGTACTCATCAGAGAGACGTATAAAAATATCATATGACCCAATACCAGGAGACATCTGGGAGAAAATTGCTGATGAGTTTAGAATCGTAGGATCTGACCTTCAAACTCACACCGAGACTTTGGCAGTTCTCATAGATAACATGAAGACTCTCTTTGAGTCCTTGGCGACAAGAGAAATAGAAGAAAAACTCAGGAATATCGTTAATAGACTCTCAGGATTCACGAAGAACGTAACGAGCATAAACTACCCGAAGATATACTCCATACTCGTTCATGAGGACAGGCCTGGGTACATTTTGGTAGAGGCTCAATCATATACTGACGTGGAAAAGGCAGTGTATGGGCTTAGATACGCTAAGCTTCCAAGAAGTCAGAGCACAACAGCAGAGGAAATGATGAAAGTGTTCAAGAGAAAGCCAAAGGCCGAGATGATAGAGGTGGGAGCTATTGTAGAGATTACAAGAGGGCCTCTAGTAGGTCTGAAAGGACGTGTTACGCGCGTGGATCCGAAGAAGAAGGAAGTCACGATAGAAATTTTGGACAGCAACTATCCTCTGCCATTTACAATAAAGTCCTACTATATTAGAGTAATAGATCAAAAGCGCACAGAAGAGGAGAGGTGAGTCCTATGCCAAAGCAGGTTATTGAGGTGTTAGTTGAGGGAGGAAAGGCTACGCCAGGACCCCCATTAGGACCCGCACTGGGCCCTCTAGGAGTAAACGTTGCTCAAGTAGTAAAGGCAATAAACGAGGCCACTAAGGAGTTCGAGGGAATGAAAGTCCCTGTTAAAGTAATTGTAGACGTCGCTACGAGACAGTTTGAGATAGAGGTCGGCCTTCCACCAACCTCTGCGCTAATACTAAAGGAGCTCGGCATAGAGAAGGGATCATCTGATCCTAAGAGGGACAAAGTTGGAGATCTAAGCCTTGAGCAGGTCATAAAGATAGCTAAGATAAAGAAGCAGAGCATGCTCTCATACACGCTTAAGAACGCTGTCAAAGAAGTCCTGGGAACATGTGTCTCCATGGGCGTTACAGTAATGGGCAAGGATCCAAGAGAGGTTCAGAGGATGATAGATGTTGGCGAGATAGAGATTCCTGAAGAGTAGAGGCACAGCTCAGAGGCTATTACATGTTAAGTTAAATTTAAAAACTCAGGTTAATTAGAGTGAACGTCTTAAGCAATTCTCTGAACGCTGCTGTTAAAACCCCGTAGGAGGGCCCCACGGGCCCGCCGCACTACGGGGAGGTGATATAGTGTGGTAAACGACGCTATATTAAAGGCTGTAAAAGAAGCTCTAGAAAAAAGCAAAAAGAGGAACTTCCTTCAGAGCGTGGACTTGGCAATAAACTTAAGAGACGTCGATCTGAGGAACCCAGCGAATAGAATAGACATGATCATAGAGCTTCCGCATGGAAGAGGATCAAAGCCCGCAAGAGTAGCTCTTATAGCAGGAGGAGAGCTTGCAACAAGGGCACAAGAGATTGCTGATTTGATAATAGATCCCTCAGAGATTCAAAAACTTGCGGAGAATAAGAGGCAGGCGAAGAAGATTGCTAGAAAACACCACTTCTTTGTGGCAGACGCTACATTGATGCCCGTTATAGGAAGATTTTTGGGTCCCATTTTAGGGCCTAGAGGAAAAATGCCCAGACCCATACCACCAACTGCCGATCCAGTGCCCGTAATAGAGTCCTTGAAGAGAAGCACAAGACTTAGATCTAAGGATAGACCAACGATGCACTGTATGGTAGGCACAGAGGACATGCCTCCAGAGAAGCTTGCAGAGAACATAGAAACTGTGCTCACAATGCTCACAAATAAGTTAGAGAGAGGAAAATCAAACATAGCGTCAGTGTACGTTAAAACGACGATGGGACCAGCAGTCAGGATTGAAGGGTGGTGAAAATGGTAGCCCCATGGAAATATGAAGAGGTCAAGAGGATCAAGGAGTTCATCCTCTCACATAAGGTCATTGGAATAATAGGCTTTCACAAGATGCCAGCAAACTTCTTCCAGCAGCTAAGGAAGTTGTACAGGGAGCACGGGGTGAACATAAGGGTATCCAGAAAGAGGCTTATAATAAAAGCACTTGAGCAGATACAGGGTGAAAAACCAGGAATTCTTGACCTCAGAAACTTCATGAAGGATGAGATAGCCCTAGTAGGATCGAACAACATGAACGCATTTAAGCTCTTTAAGTTCATAGAGAGCTCAAAAACTCCGGCTTATGCTAGAGGAGGAGAAATAGCTCCAGAAGACATCATTGTTCCAGCAGGAGATACACCATTCAGACCTGGACCAATACTTTCGGAGCTTCAGAGGGTTGGGCTTCCAGTAGCTGTCGAGAGAGGAAAAATAGTTGTTAAAAAGGACACAACCCTCGTAAGGAAGGGAGAAGTAATACCTAAGGAGGTTGCGGAAGTTCTCACGAAGCTTGACATAAAGCCTATAAGGCTTGGGTTCGACGTTAAGGCAATATACGAGGATGGGATCGTATTCTCGCCAGATCAGCTTAGAATAGATGAGGAACAGATAAAGGACGATGTTATAGCATTAGCACGTAATGCGTTTGCTCTTGCGCTATCAATAGCTTGGCCTACGCCTGAGACAATAGTACCTCTCATTCAAAAGGCTCACAAAGAGGCACTAGCTATTGCTGTAGAGGCTGCATATCCTGAGCCAGACATCATGGATCTTATATTACAGAGAGCTATAAGGACAGCACTATCAATAGCAGTTCAGCTTCCAGAGGACGCGTTAGACGAGAGGACAAAGGAAATGCTATCATCTATGAGATCACAGCAGGTTACACCAACAG
>QMTU01000144.1 GCA_003663585.1 Thermoplasmata archaeon | reverse complement strand
GGTAATGGAAAATCACTAAATACTACTTTCCCATGTGGATAAAACGAACATAATCTGAACTTCTTCATGGAGGAAGAGAATAGCAAGTCCTAGTGGGTTCTAAAGTATGAAAATAACCTAGGTCCCTAATCAAGAAATCCCTGCACTTTAACGATAGGAATGTCAATAATACGTGTCCCAATTATTTAGATCCAAGCACTTAAATGAGATTCACGGAAAAAGAAAAATAAGAAAAGGTTAGAAAGACAATTTACGTGAGCTTTTGTCCTATGTTATGCCTTGTTATAATGATCATGTCATGAGGCAGCCTAACGACTCCTCTCATGTCAAGTCCGATAACTTCCTTTATCCCACGCTCATATGCCATATCTATAAGCCTTTGTGTAATTATGCCACCAAGTATCAGCGTTTGAGCGTTAGATATAGTCTTAAGCTCATTCATGAGTTCACGAACAGCTATAGTCTTTATCACATTTCCAGACTTATCAACAATCGCTGCAAGCCTTTTCTCTAAGAGCTCTCTATAGTCCATTTGACTTATCTTTTTAACGTACTCTGAGAGCTCTGGTGGTGCTTCAAGGCTTTCAACGGTGGGTTTGAAGGTTTTTTGTTGTAATGTTGCCTGTATTTCAACGGCGTTTTGTTGAGACGTGGATCTGGGAGCCTCCTGCCTTGAAGCAGGTGTGGTCTCCATAAGCCTCTCAGCCCTTGATGTTGCAGCAGCATTACTTGACTTAGCTTCTCCAAACTGAGGCCTTTCGTGAGGAGTCCTTCCCTCTCCAAGAACTCTCGAAGAGATTTTCTCCTTAGCTTCTTCAAACTCCTCACTGACTATTTTTTCCATGAGCTCTATCGCCTTCTGTATTATCATTGACATGAGATCATCACGGTTTGTCACACTCATGTTGCTCATAAGCTGTTTTACGTTTATTCTGCTCCTTAGGGCCTTAAGTATCTGTTTGTATGAGAGCTGTTCTACCTCCCATCCCCTCGGTGCAACTGCTATGTAGTCTATATCTGCCACTTGTAGGAGTTCCTTTAGTATTGCAAGCCCTCCACGATCTCCATCAACGAACGCTGTTGTAGTCTTCTCCTGACTTAGTTTTATTATTGTTGGGGGAACATTCGTACCATTCACTGCAATGGCATTTTTATAGCCATTCTTAAGTAGATTAAGAACGTCATTACGACCCTCAACAATTATTATCTCATCAGAGCCCTCAACTTCTGGCCCTGCTGGGCATCTGTCAGGACCGTACTCTATGATTTCATACTCCTTCACCTTCTCAATGACGATTTCTCTTATTGTAGCGCCCTGACTGCTCAGCTTGTTTTTCATCTCATGGTACAGCTGAACTGCTCTATCAACGATCATCTCCTTTTTCTTTTTTCTTACGTCTTCAATGTCAAGAACTTTGACCTCTGCGCGACAGGGCCCGACGCGCTCTATTTGCTCTATAGCGGCTGCCACTATGGCTGTCTCCACTTGGTCAAGGCTAGAGGGTATCCAAATCTTCCCATAAGTCTTTCCATTTCTGTGCTCAAGCTTTACTTCTATACGTCCTATTCTACCACTCCTCTGGGCTTCTCTCAAGTCAAGGTCATCCAGAAGACCCTCAGTTTGACCAAATATGGCCCCTATAACGTCGGAACGAGTGACTATGCCATCTATTTTTATCTCAGCTGTTATGAGATATTTTGTCACGGACATGTCTATTATGAGGTTCTCAAACTCGTTGCTCCTGCTACTCTCATTATTGTTGTATTGAGATGGCACTGAGATCACCTCCGCATAATGATTAACTTATCCGCTGAAGCTCTCTATTGCAACATAAACTTAAATGTGCTCTTAGGGGGATCTAAATGCAGACCTCAGGACATTATTTCCATTAATGTTAAGCTTTATGTTAACAGTGATCTATCTGGCCTACGCCTAATAACAACTGGTTATTGTTAAACTGGCCACTCAGTAATATAATTTCATACTCCCAAATAATAACAATATTGTTCAGAGTTTTATGATATTGTTATTACATCTCGTGCCTTAATATATTATATTATAAAATTGTCGCCTCTCACAAGAAGGCTCTAAGCACTTTTTAAAGATGGAAAGGTGCTCATAATAGAGAAATGTGCCTAGGTAAGCCCCTAAATACAGTCATAAAATATTAGTATAACATAATAAACATGATCCTTTCATGTTATGGAGGTTTATCTTAACAGTACTGCTCTAAAGGAGTGTCAGTCTATAGGACTTCAGTCTCTATTTTCTGTACCTTCTCTGGGAACTTTATTACTATTCTCAGCTTCTCTCCAGCAAACTCAATACTTATGCTGCTGGCCTTTGACTTGTACAAGCGAACTCTTTTTCCATCATTTGTTAATATTGTTCCGACGCACTCAAGAAGTCCAAGCTTTTCTAGCGCTTTTACCTTTCTGTAACATGAGGCTATTGGGATCCTAAGAGTCATGCTAAGATCAGGTACGCTCTTTGGAGTTATTGTAGTTGATGCCAAGATCTTTAGCGAGTACTTGTCCATGAGTACTTTACCTATGTCTACAGGGCTTCCAGGCATCTTGGCTCACCTCGAATATTCATCGCCTAAAAGAAATTAAAAAAGTTGCTAGTAGAATATCACTGATGAAACTATGAGTTACTCTCTACAGAATTTTAAGTAAATGCTGAGAGTCATGAGATCATTAGCTTAAAGGAATTCAGAGAAGATATTATCAAATAACTGTGAGGCCCTTAAAATGGATGAGTAGAAATTAAAGCTCCCAAAAGAGGAAAGGCATTAGATGAGATTAAGGTCATACTTGACGATGCTTTCGTCTACCTTTAGGCGTATAATTACCCTCGACCCTCTCATCTCTATTGCCATTTGGCTCAACTTGGACCTGTAGAGAGCGACCCTCTTGCCCTCAATTGTGAGTTTTGTGCCAACCTTCTCTATCAATCCAAGTTTCTCTAAAAGCTTGACTTTCCTGTAGCATGATTTTATATTTATATTTAATTTTATGCTCATATCAGGTATTGATGTAGGTGAGTAGTATGAAGATGTTAGGATTTTTTGCGCGTAGGGGTCTGAAAGCGCCTTCATGATTAATGACCTTTGGTCATTAATCTTAGGCACACTGTCTCACCTCTGAGTATCAGTTACAATATTCTTCGTGTGATATTTTATTTTTAATTTTTACTATCCGTCTATCATGAGTGATAGTTAGAGCGCCATAACTTCTGTAATAAATAGTATAATTATTATGTTAATGGATTTTTGTAAGAGGTCTTTAATGTACATGGCTAG
>QMTU01000143.1 GCA_003663585.1 Thermoplasmata archaeon | reverse complement strand
GAGCTCCTTGAACCACCTAGGGTTGAAATACAAAACATAGTTGCATCCGTGGATCTTGAAGGAGAGCTTGATTTAACAGAGGTTGCAGTAAAGTTTGGCCCTGAAAACGTTGAATATGATCCAGAGCAGTTTCCAGGACTTGTATATAGGATGGATGATCCAAAGGTAGCAATTTTAGTGTTCGGCTCTGGAAAACTTGTAATTGCAGGAGCAAAAACCACTGATGACGTGAAGAGAGCAGTGGAGGCCATAAAGGAAAAACTTGAAAGCTTAGGACTAATTAAGTACAAGACATGAGGAGACGAGAATTCCCAATACTTGATAATCACTTTCACTTGGATCCTAGAGGAAAGAGATGGAAGGCAGTAGCGGAGTTCGAGAGATCTGGAGGAACGCATATTATTCTTGTGAATAAGCCGTATTTTTCATATCCATATAAAAGTATTAAGAGCTATGAGCTGATATATGAGACTACTATTAAGCTAGCAAAGGAAGCTATGGACAAAACTAATGTTAAGATTTTTGTAGTCCTTGGTCCACATCCTGCAGATCTTACTGAAAATGTGAGACGAGGAATCCCTCTAAAAACTGCAGAGGAGCTCATGAGAGAGGCCATTGATCTAGCTTCTAAATATGTTGAGAGAGGGCTCGCTATAGGTATCGGAGAAGTCGGAAGGCCTCATTATCCTGTCTCAAGAAGTTTATGGAATGCCTCTAATAGGATCATGAGATACGCCATGGAGAGAGCTAAAGATCTTGGCTGTCCAGTAATACTACATACAGAGACGGCAACTCCAAAAGTTTTCAAGGAGATAGCAAGTATAGCCGAAAGAGCTGGAATAAAACTGCACAAGGTTGTCAAGCACTTTTCGCCTCCTGCGATATATCCTGAGGAAAACTATGGCATAACTCCCTCAGTGATATCTATGGATCTAGCCCTTAGAGAGGCTTTTAGTAAGCTTAAGTCCGTCAGCAGTGGTAATGGATTCATGATGGAAACTGATTATCTTGATGACCCTACACGCCCAGGAAGCGTACTTGGTCCCAGAACTGTTCCAAGGAAAACCTACTCGCTATATGAATCAGGACTTATAGATGAAGATCTTATCTACAAGGTACACAAAGACGTTCCAGAAAAGGTTTATGACATAGAATTAGATGTTTAAGGCGATTATATGAAAAACAGCATTGAAATCGAGGTCAAATGTAAGATAGCCGATAATATAGAAAGAATTAGAGAGCTCTTGGGGGAGCCTATAGAGGTTGTGAAGGAAGTTGATTACTACTTCAATTCTCCAGTAAGGGATTTCTCAAAAAGTGATGAGGCGCTGAGGGTAAGGGTTTCGATAAGTCAAGAGGAAGGAAAAAGAGTGGAGATAACATATAAAGGACCAAAGATTGATTCTATAACAAAAAGCAGGGAGGAGATAACGATAGAGCTCTCAAAGAATGCTTCAGAGGCTACTGCAATGATGCTGCTTGAGAAACTTGGCTTTAGGCTCGTTGGAATTGTTGAGAAAACAAGGGAAATTTATATAGGAGACTCTAAAATGAAAATATACTTGGATAATGTCTCTGGAATTATAAATGGGATAAGAATCCACCTTGGATACTTTATTGAGGTTGAAATTATAGGTGTGCACTCACATGAAAATATAAAAAAAGTACTAAATCAAGTGAGAGATCTTGGATGCTCAGAAATTATACGAGAGAGCTATCTTGAGCTTTTAATGGAGGCTGTAGAGAAGGTGACTAATCTTGGTGAGTAGAGAGAATATAAATAGTGTAAGAGAATCTATGGACTCCTTTCTGAAGAGTATCTTTGGGAATTCACTCATGTTATGGGTGCTTGTCACTAAGGAGGGTTATGAAGTCCTTGGAAACTCTAACAATGATGTGCTCTATAAGCAGGTCATGTCTGCCACGATGTCCTATGTCTATGTAACAGCTCATAAATCACTAAAGAGGTTTCTTGGAAACGTGCACGTCTACTCTGTGGTAGTTAACATTAGGCACTCTGACAAGGACTACTCTGCTGTTGTAATGTTTCACCCACTCTTCTTCTTAGTCATGATGTTTGAGAGAGAGGCATTATGTAAGTTTACTGAAAACGAGAAGAAGATTGAAAGAGCCCTTTCTAGTCACGTGAGTAGGCTCTTCACAAAAAAGTAGAGAAATCCTTTACAAAGATTTTTATAAGGTGATACAATTCTCAGCAGAGTGGTGATGTGCATGAACTATAAGAACTTATGGCCATATAAAATCCCTAAAAAGGACTACTATAAGCTTAGGTCAATATCATCCCAAATGAAAGATACTTATAGTATAGGGAGGGAGGGGATAAAAGATACAACGATAAAGGACCTCAAGATGCTTTTGAAAAAATATGGCATGATAAAAATTAGACTACAGAGAGGATCCAGACTTGATAAGGATAGGTTTGAGCTTGCAGAAGAGCTTGCAAAGAAGGTTGGAGCAATAATCATTGACATAAGAGGGTTTACAGTGACACTAGCACTTGATGATCCCTCATATGCGAGGTCAATAATAAAGGGAACGAGAGTTCCTCCAGGGCTAGAGAAATAGAATTTGCCCAGTTCTCTCTATGGCAAAAGTGTGCTCTCGATTCTCATCAGTTCTACTCCTGTTGATTTGTCTCCTACAATAACTCCCTTAGAGTTTGTTATGATCCCAGATCCCACAAATGGTGTACCCCTGTTAACAGTGCCTATATTTATCTCTCTTTCTTCTCCAAATACCTCTTTGAGAAGTTTCTCCTCGTCATCTGAGAGATCAGGATGACATAGAATCCCATATTTATTTATTACAGCGGACATTCCAACGAGACCAGAATCACCAATAGTGCCCCTATAGACTTTTACCTTAAGAACATCATTAAGAACTTCAACAGTCTCATCATCAAGCTCCGGATCTACTAAAGCAGCCTTGTCATCTACTAAGGCAACATTTCCAATAGCGTTCTCCTTCCCTGGTACTATAGCTACTTCAAGCCCTGTGTCCTCAAGAAGCTTTAGCTCGTCATCGTATACTATATTAGACACTACAATGCCCCTTGAGTTAAGAACAAGAAGTGATCCTACTAGACTTGTTCCGCCAATTGTAACCTCGACGACGTCTACGTCAAGGGCCTCCTTAGCCCTCTTTATGGCCTCCCTAGGGACTCCCCTCGCAAGTATGAGCCAATCATCATTAGCCTTCCCAAATATTCCTAAAAAAGGATTTTTATGAAAATTTAGAAGAGTTATCCTACTCATGAGGGCACCTACTCCTTAGAGCTCTCAGTAT
>QMTU01000142.1 GCA_003663585.1 Thermoplasmata archaeon | reverse complement strand
GACTTATAGGGGCATACGCCCTTTTGGGGAACGTGTCTCTAGTCTTCATAGGTGCAGGAATACTGGGCCTTTTGGGGATAGTTGGCCTTCTTACATTCCTCATGGAGGTTCCTGGCGTCCTTCACATGAGGCACTACTAGGAGAGATGTTGGTATCTGGAAAGGGTGATGTTCATGATCATAGGAGCTATGAACAATCCAAAGGAGGACGTTGTCTCCGAGATAGAGGCCATAGTAAGCGCGGAGTATGACTACGTTGAGCTCACTGTGGAGCCACCAATGGCATCAAGGGAGATTGTTCTTGAGAGGCTTAGCGAGATAAAGAGCACTGCCTCAAGCTCTAAGAGGGGCATTATTGTGGGCCACACAGCGTGGTACATGCCCATAGTGATCCCATATGATAGTGTCAGGAAAAGGGCTCTTGATGAGCTTGTGAGGGACTTTGAGCTGTTCAATAAAATAGGAAGCGTTGAGTACGTTGTTGTTCACACGAGCTTCTCTCCAGGATACGAAAGCGATGATATAATGGAGCTGTCTCTTATTGAATCCCTTGAAAGACTTAAAAGAGAAGCAGAAGAGCGTGGGCTCAGGCTCCTCATTGAGAATGACCCGATAAGTCCATTTTCAAGATATGAGAGGGTGATAATGGCTCTTGACGCGGACATGTGCCTAGATCTCGGCCACGCTTTTGTCGTTAAAGGACTTAGATCTGGGCTTCTCTTAGCATATAGAACGGGGAAGCTCAGACACGTGCACGCTCATGACAACAAGGGAAAGAAGGACGAGCACCTACCAATAGGAGCGGGAAAAATACCGTGGGACTTCGTCATAAAGACGCTAAAGGCGATAGGCTATAACGGGACAATAACCGTGGAGGATCACTCTCAGAGCAGAGATCTCAGAGCCTATTCAGGAGAGCTCCTAAGAAAGATGTGGAGAGAGATCGAGAAGGGGAACATTTGGGAGCTACTGCCTGTGGGACCTTAGAGCGAGAGGAGGGCTATACTCCTTATTATGTCCGCCAGGTCCTCACACTTGTCAGTGGCGTTCTCTATGGAATCTATGAGCTCCTTTGTTATTATACATATAGATGGCACTTTATTCTCATCACACCACCTTATTGCGACCTCTAGGGCCTCTGTCCTCATGTCATCTACGGTCTCTTCTATTCTCTCCACCAGGTCTGCTATCTCAAGTGCTTTCCTGGGATCCTTGTATAACGTCTCTATGCCCTCTATGATCTTTATCGTTGCCTTGTGAAGCTCCTTGGACATGTTTAACAGTATTCTCTGAAGCTCCTCTGGAGGCTTAACCTCAGGGAGCAGAAGGAAGTTCCTTGCGCCGAACTTCACGTTCGCTGCGATGTCATCCAGGGTAAGTATGAACCTTATGAGCTCCTCCCTGTCTATTGGATGAAACAGGCCCCTTGAGAGGTCTGAGAGTATTTCTCTCTTTATGTCGTCTGCTTCCTTCTCGAGGGAGAATATCCTCTCATATACCTTTGAGGCCTCCTCCTTCCCTCGCTCGAAGTACGTCCTCAGGAAGTTCGTGAGGTTTTCAGCGACCTCTATGATCTTATTAGCGTGCTTTCTTGAGCTCTCCATAATCTCCAGCTCTCTTCTCCTTCCAATCCAACCCCACATATTATGACACCTCGTATATCCTATAGACCATTTCGTTAGATAAATACAGTAGTATTTCAGTCCACGGAAACATTTAAATGAGGGAGGGAGGAATAGGATATTAAGCAAGCTGCCTCGATGACGGCAGGATGGCCAACAGGGGCGGAGATCGTGCTAATCTCCCGTGAGACTGCTCCCGTGGTTTTGCTCAATCTCTCCAATGACGTGCTGATAATGATGAGGCGCGAGAGGAAAAAGCCCGAGCTTAGCCTCTGAAATATCCCAAACATAAAGCACAGGCAACCACTTACCACGGTAAAAGTAGTTTTATTATTGTGTATATCCCGAGGCTCATAAGAGCTGCTGCAGGAACCGTTAGAAGCCATGAGACCAGAATCCATCCAATGATCCTTAGATTTAGTCCCTTAAGCCCTCTATTCTTGGCAATTCCAACTCCCATAACTGAAGAGACGCTCGCATGGGTTGTCGATATGGGCATGCCATACCCAAAGTATATCTTCGGGAGCGTGCTGAAGGACCAAACCGTGATTGCGTTTGAGAGGACTGCAGCAGCTCCCGTGACATAATCAAGGCGTGTTATCTTATACCCTATCGTTTCTATTACCCTATAACCCCACGTAAACGCTCCAAGGGCGATTCCTACGGATCCTATAAAAGCTAGAATGTACATTGTAGTCCTATCAGGAGTGCCAAGTATCGAGGACGTCGTAGTTATGAACACCCCAGTGGCGTTTGCTATGTCATTAGCTCCATAGGAGTACGCAGAGAATGCGAGGTTTCCTATGAGGAGATACCTGAAAAATTTGTCCACGTCATACCCCTTTACCGTGAGATAGTCCTTAAGCCTTGAAAATATGACGTATAGCGTTATAGCAAGCGTCATGGCGATAAGAGGGGATATTATCCAGCTGGCAATGACCTTATAGACAACGCTCATATTTATCCTATTTTCCCCGTTAAATATCATGTATCCAAGTCCCACTCCAAGGACCGCCCCTACTATGCTATGAGTCGTTGATATGGGCATTCCTCTCCACGTTATCAGCGTTATGACAATGCCTGCAGAGAATGCTGCCACAAGGGCCCCCACAGGATCTATTGGATTTACAACGCCCTTACCTATGGTTCTCATGACCATGTATCCCTGAACAAGAGCTCCTACTGCAGCGAATGTTGAGAAGAGAACTACAGCGTTCCTAAGAGAAATCGCGTTTGACCCCACGGCAGTGCTCGTTGGGTTAGCAGCATCATTAGCACCAAGGTTCCAGGCAATGTAGAGCATTGCTATCGTCGCAAGTATAAGTATAAATATATTGCCCACTTAGGATCACCTACAGATCCATGGTGGCTTAACCCTTGCACTATTTTCCCTAATTAAGGAACTCCTTAGATCCTTATTATGTTTTTCAAAAAGACTTGCCTCTTTTCAGCAAAAAACTGTTAAGCGTAGGGATAAATGCTATCAATTCGCAAAAATGTAGGAGCATATTCTAATCAGACTATCCAAGGGAGACAAGAACTTCTTAAGTGAATTTCTTTGTTATAACCTAGACTTCTCATTTTAGAGTCTTGTTAAGAGTGCCTCCAGTGACAAAGTCATCTAGTGTACTTTTAGGTAGTTGTGATTACAAAATGTCGCTAAGAAGGTTCGCTCTTTAGGGCGGGGATGAGTTAGGGGAGGTGGAGCGTTAGTCTTATAAAGCCTCGCTATGTCGTG
>QMTU01000141.1 GCA_003663585.1 Thermoplasmata archaeon | reverse complement strand
TATTGTTGTCCAGTCAACAGATGTAATTACTTCTGTGATACTAACTCTAGATACTAGAAGGAGTATTGACGCTCCTATAAGCGCTACCATTGGGGAGGGTATGTGGTGTATGGGCTCCGTCATGAATAACGTTATGACGAGAATAAGTACGGCAATACTTTCCTTATATAGGACTATGTCCTCAGGCTTGTGAGGAATCCCTTCTATTACTCTTTTAGATATCTTCTTACCCCTAATGTCCCTTATGTACAACATGAACATTATTAATGGAACTATTAGGAGTATAAGAAAAGATATTGGAGCAGTATTCACTAAAAACGTGTTAAATCCAAGCTTTAGCTGTGATCCAATTATGATATTAGGAGGATCTCCTATAAGCGTTGCCGTCCCTCCTATGTTTGAGGCGAATATCTCAGAGAGAACAAATGGCCTTGGATCAACGTGAGCCCTTCTTACGATCTCAAGCGTTATTGGTCCAACTATAAGAACTGTCGTTACGTTATCAACAAACGCTGAGAGGACTCCCGTTAGTACTACGAGAAGTGCTAGAAGTGCAAAAAGCGATCCCTTTGAGAGCTTTGCAATCCTCCAAGAGAGAACGTTGAAAAGGCCACTCTTTTCTGCAATGGTAACGATTATCATCATAGATACGAGAAGTATTATCGTGTTCATGTCTATGTACTCTAAGACATTCTCTACGGGCTTTCCCATGGCAGCAAGAACTACTATTGTAAGGGCAGCACCGAACATCGCCGCTATAGTTCTGTGAACTCTCTCAGATGCTATCATGGAGTAAATTATTATTAAGATAGCAATACCAATGATCGTCTGGACGTCCATAACGATCACCGTACTACTGGGAGCACAGAAAACCTACCATATCCCGTTATAATCCTGAGGTACTCTGGAAATTCCTTGAGAAGATCCCTGTCATCTAAATCCACATACGCCTTTTTTACTCTTTTGACCTTTAGGGAGTCCGCAACAACTATTATGTTTTCAACACCTATGCGTCTTATTACCTCACTGCTTATCTGCTGGTTTCCTCTTCCGAAGAGAATTCCTTGGCCCCCTATTATTGTCACAACAATGTACGCTTTCTTATACCTCAGGTTATCAAGGGCCTCTAGAATTTCCTTCTCTCCCACGTCGAACATAAAACGCTCTTTTGAGTACACATCAACCCCTAATAAAGTGCCCTTCCCAAGGATCTTCCTCTTTATCTCATACACAGTCGAGCCAGGACCTAGCACATATAGGTCTTCCTCATTGAAGATCTCATCCACAAAGTACTCAGCTATGGCCTCCTTATCAAACTCACCATGAGATATTTCTTTAGATCCTTGAATAAACTCAGAGCTAGGAGTTAAAGCATATCCAAACACTCTAAGCTTAAGTTCGTCTCTTCTAAATGCATCTTCATCTATGTCTAAAATTACTCCCTCAGATGTTACTCTATGACCTTTAAACTTCTCAAGAACTAATGCAGCATGTATAGGACTTAAAGCAAAGACTGACGAGTACATTTTAACACCTGCGGGTACCCCTAGTATAGGCTTCTCTTTGCACACACTTATTATATCTCTAGCAGTTCCATCTCCACCAACGAAAACTATTACTTCAGGATTGTACTCAAGAGCCTCAAGGACTGCTCTTTTTGTGTCCTCTGCAGTAGTATTTGGGTAGTTAGGATACCCTCTCAACTTCACGTATTTTCTTATACCTACGCGCTCAAGAATTCTTCCTCCCATGTCTCCCTCAGGAGCTATGAATTGAATCCCATCAAGGCTACTAAAAGACAGCAGAAACTCCTCAGCCCTTTTCCAAGCAATAGGCTTTGCTCCCCTTCTTATAGCTTCTTGAAGAACGTTATCTGTGCCCTTAAGGCCAACACGACCTCCCATGCCAGCAATTGGATTTACTATAAAGGCCACGATAAGACCCTTTTCCTCATCCTCCTCAGGGACTTCTGGAGACATTGTCATCACACCTACTTGAACTTAGGGAAGAAATTTTCTTCAGGTTTTAACTATAATTTATTTTCTTTTATGGCTTACAAGCGAACTTTCTTGATAATGGTCGAAGATAAGGGCAATATAAGATAATTGCATTCTCTAAAAGTCCATAGAGGCCTTTATATTTTTTGAGAGAGCTTCTCACAAAGGAAACATATATATAGCTTTATCACCAAATTATATATTGTCGGACAAAGTCATACACATGACTGACATACATCCTATATTAAGGTGCCCTCAGTACAACCAAAAGATGCGTTTGAGTACCCAAAGAGGGGACAACTAAAGGCTCGAAGACCCTAACAGGGCACATCATGTGAGGGTGTTAGTTTTGGATGGCTCTCAGGGGAATCTTGTTAAGATCTCTGTAAGGTTACCAAAAGCTCAAGTGGAATTCATAGACAGGCTTGTTACTCTAGGACTCTACGTAAACAGAAGTGACTTCATAAGGGACGCGATAAGAGATTATATGCCAAAGGCAATGAAGAAACTCCAAGAGCTCAGGAGTGGGAGCCTTGCGATATTAAAGGCGGACAATTACTATATGAATGAGGAGGAATAGGGGTGGGATAGTGTTCGACTCTAAGCAATCTATTGTTTATGATAATATTTCCGAGGACGATGACACCTACGAGAAAATTATGATCATAGGGGTGGGCTCTGCGGGCTCTAATATAGTTGATGACATGGCAGGATATCTTACTAGAATTCTTGAAGAGAGAATAGGAATGGGTCTTGACTACTTTCAGGATGAGGGAGGTGCAGGCTCATCGGGTAGATCTAGAGATAACATAAGAACAGAGTATGGCGTGAGAATACGTGACAGAGACTACGGCTCGATAGAGATAGATTTCCTCGCTATAAACTCAGAAAGATCACACCTAAAAAGCAAAAGAAATATCCCCTACGCATCAAAGATAGCCATAGCTGATTATGGTAGTGGGGGGGATATAAACCAAGTTGCAAACTGGTTTAACATGTATAGAAAAGAAATAGAATCGCGCATTGAAAAATCAACGTTCGTTATAGTTATAACAGGATTTGGCGGCGGCACGGGAACGGGGGTATTTGTACCACTTATGGAGTCAATAGATAGAGTCGTGGGAGAAGATAGTCCTGTAATGCCCATAGTGATTATACCTGCAGAATCAGAGGGATACAGAAGGAAAAGAGCCATAAAGTACATACAAGAGTTCCATAGGAGAGTAAATCACCCAATAGTGCTTGTGGACAATGAGAAGCTCTTTAATGATCCAACTATACAGGTGAAAAAGGTAATGAAACCGGCCCTTAAAAACCTCCCCCAGCCCCCGAAACCTCCCCACCACTCGTATTCCGTCCTCCT
>QMTU01000140.1 GCA_003663585.1 Thermoplasmata archaeon | reverse complement strand
CTCTTATAAGGGTGTATATCCTATCCGCAACCCTGAATATCTCCTCCATTGTGTAGTCTATGACAGTTATGGCCTTGAGGAACTTCGGATACCACTGGATGTCAAGGGCAATCTCAACCCATGGAAGCCTACATCCCGTGAGAACCTCGAATAATCCTCCCCTTAGTCTCTGCAGCTCTATTACCTTAGCTGCCTTTTCTGGGTCCTCCGTTATCTTGTACTCAGACGCCTTCCTTGACTCTCCCTCTATAGGAGCTGTTCCAATCTCCCAGGCGATTACCCATGCATCCTTATGATGAGCTCCTATTGGGGAGGTCCCATAGGCGAGGGCCATTGCAGGATATGCGTAACAGTTGTAACCTGAGACCTCTAGTCCCTTAACGTGCATCGCTATGTCCTTTCCTCCGAGCTTTTCAGAGGCATACCTTACACCCTCTGCTAGGACGTCTCCATAGGCTCCTTTTCTATAGGCGATGTCAAGAACTAGCTGCTTAGCACCCTCAAAGTCTCCAAATTTAACACCATCTTTGACTATCCCTCTTTCAGAGAGCTCCATGAAGAAGCCTATGGTATTTCCAAGTGATATCGTGTCTATTCCTAGCTCGTCAGCCATCCTGTTTAAGACTGATACCTTGCCGAGGTGTCCTATGCCCAAGTTTGACCCTAGAAGCGCAACGTTCTCATAGTCAAGCTCAGACTTTCTACACTCGACGTCCAGCACGTCATTTCCGCATGCCATGTTACAGTAGGGGCACCCTCTCCTCTCTACCTTCATGGCCTCCATGGCGTATCCATCAATAAGCCTTGAGAACTCAAAGTAACCATCGCTGAAGTTCCTCGTTGGAAGTGCACCATTCTCCTGGCACCACTCTACAGCTGCCATAGTTCCCTGTCTTATCCAGAACTCATAAGCAGGCTTGTTAAGTATCTCCTCGTAGGCCTTTCTACCAAGCTCTTGAACCTCCTTCGGGTCCGCCACAGGTATCTCCTTTGATCCTTTAATAACGACTGCCTTTAGCTTCTTTGATCCCATTACTGCACCCATGCCGGGCCTTCCACCGCTTCTGCCCTCTTGCGATATTATCGTTGCGTACTTAACCAAGTTCTCTCCACCTGGCCCAATTACTAGCACTCCAACGTTCTTGCCGTGAACTTCCTTAAGCTTCCTCTCAGCCTCAAACGTCGTAAGGCCCCACAGTCCCTCAGCACTTAATATCTCGACGTGATCGTCCTCCACGTAGAGGTATACAGGCCTATCGGCCTTTCCCTCAATGACTATTGCATCATAGCCCGCCCTTCTCAGGTGTACTGACGCCATGGTTCCAAGGTTGCCGTCTCCATAGCCTCCCGTAAGTGGGCTCTTAGCTGCCACCACGAGCTTTCCACTGCTCGGTAGCGGAATGCCGTTATAAGGTCCTGCGGCAAATATGAGCTTGTTCTCAGGGCTTAAAGGATCTACGTTCTTCACCTCGTCCCACAGAATCTTAACGGCAAGTCCTCTTCCTCCTATGAAGTCCCTAGCTATACTTGCGTCATACTCCTGGACTGTCGTCTTTTTCCTCGTAAGGTCTACACGAAGAATGCGTCCCCACCAACCTTTCATATACCTCACCGAGCGCTGAAACTTTAATATCAAATGTTTGGCACTCTTACAAGTAAATCCCAAGAAGTTCAACTGTGGATACCGAGGAGTGTGTAGACATTTTTAAGTAGTTAGCTCGTGGATATTTTATAGTTGCGCTTTTATAGCACATAACATATTTACGATAATTATCAAAAGTTAATATTGAAGAACTGTTCAGTAGCATTAATCATGTCACTAGGTGGTGGGATTGCAGAACGTATCTAACGAGTTCTTTTTCATGATACAGTATCTGGTCTACCTCATATTCGCCATGATAATCCTCGCCCTCATAGGGAAAGGTTATGAAGCTCTAGGCATGAAGAGATCTGAGATAAGCACGATCTTCTTCCTCTCCCTCATATTAAGCTTCATATACATACCCATAGTCACGCTTAACGGGGGCATAATCCTTGCAATAAGCATTGGAGGGGCCTTGATACCCCTATACATCTCCTGGAGGTTTCTAAGGCGAGGAGTTGTCAGCTCATCACATCTCCTTCCAATATTCATAATAGCGACAATACTCTCCTACATGGTTACACAGGTCACTAAATACGGCATTGTTTCCATATTTCCTTTGTATTTAATCCCTCCTTTCATAACAGGGCTTCTCTCCTACTTCTCAGCGGTAGCATCTGACAAGAGGATAGCACCCTTAGCATACGCCTCCCAGACGTTCGGAGCAATACTGGGGGCAGACATCCTTCACCTTCCAGAGATACTCTCCATGAAGTTTGAGCCTAACACGGTACTAGTTATAGGAGGGGCTGGAGTGTTCGATATGATATACCTAAGCGGGCTCTTCGCAGCGCTCTTCAGCGTGGGCATAGCGAGAGCCATGAGAAAGAGGGAGATAGAGCTTGAGGGATTTTCGATAAAAGTTAAAGACATAAGAAGAACCGAAGACACTTTTATAGAGTATGAGAGAACCCTTGAAGAAAGAATTCTTGGGAGAAGACGTTAATCACTTTTCAAAGCATTTTTCCACCCATTCCATAATTTTTGAAAGTCTATAGACCTTCTCCCTAGACTCTCCGGAGTACTTAACGTTATGCGTACCGGAGAGTATGAGAAGATATGCCTCCTTGTCGTACCTCTTGAGCATGTTATACAGAGCTACGGACTGAGCAAATGGACATCTCCAATCATCTGTGGCTCCTATAACAAGGACGGGGAACTTAATTCCTTTTATAAGGAATATAGGGGAATACTTTATGTAGTCCTCTGGATGGTCTATAGGATCGCTGAGCTTGTAAGTCAGCTTCTCAAACTCAAAGCCCTCGTCTGATGCCATGTGCCCAGATAAGGCCTCATAAATTCCTCTTTCAACAATTAAGCCTGAGAGATCATCTACGAGCGATGACACCATGAGCGCAAGGAATGCGCCAAATGACTCCCCATAGAGAACTTTCTTGCCTTTTACACTCTTTATGTACTCCGCAATGTCCTTTACGATTTCCTCGACGTTCTTACACTCCTCAAACCCAGCGCTTCCAGGGTAGTTTACCATATGCACTTCATATCCGTTAAGAGCGTACATGAGAGCCTCGAAATTAAACGAGATCCCATAGCAAGTCCTAGGACCTCCGTGTAGCGTTATAACCTTCTTTTCACTCTTCCCAAGGACAACGTGTCTCTCATTGACCACAGAAACTCCCACGTCTGGCACCCTGGTAGCGCTTGCTACCTCGATCTCCTTAGAGTCCTTCCATCGATATATGGAGAGCACTGATGACCTCGTAATGCTTGACCATATAAAT
>QMTU01000139.1 GCA_003663585.1 Thermoplasmata archaeon | reverse complement strand
TTTAAACAACTATGTTTAAAAATATTTTAAGGGGCATGAGATTT
The DNA here is from genome assembly GCA_003663585.1 of Thermoplasmata archaeon. Taxonomy (GTDB): domain Archaea; phylum Thermoplasmatota; class B47-G6; order B47-G6; family B47-G6; genus B47-G6. Next base: position 3,359 of record QMTU01000139.1, on the reverse strand, counting down.
GCATATATAACAGTGTTATATTCTGTGTGATAGAGAATGATGTTTGCAATAACTGGAGGAAAAGGAGGGACTGGAAAGAGCACTATAGCTACAAACCTTGCAGTACTTCTTGCAGAAGAATACAAAACAGTACTTTTAGATGCTGATGTTGAGGAGCCAAATGACTTTATACTCCTTAATACAAGACTATTAGATGAAAAACCCGTGGAAACCATTTATCCCGAAATTATTTCTGAGAAATGCACTTATTGTATGAAATGTTCGAGCATATGTCCAGAGAACGCCATAGTTATAGTAAAGGGTAGAAGACCTATCGTATTCGATAGAATATGTAGTGGCTGTGGTCTCTGCTTCTATGAATGTCCTGAAGAAGGAGCTATGATAAAAAGAAGAAGGATTATAGGGCATACTTATGTGAGCACGCCCATGAGGAACTTAACGCTAGTTACTGGAAAGCTTGTTGAGGGCGAGGAGAGAGCATACCCTGTAATACTATCAGCGAAGGATCGTGCTATTAGCGAATACAAGTCCACTAACGCTAGGTTCTTAATTGTTGACACATCTGCTGGAACTAGCAATTCTGTAGCAGCCTCCCTTAAGGGATGTGAGTTTGCCATAGCTGTAACTGAGCCCACCCCTCTAGGAGCCCATGATCTAGACCTCATACTTACCCTTCTCGAGAGGCTATCTATTAGGAGATATGTCATAGTGAATCGCTCTGGAATAGGTCCTGAGGATGATATAAATAAAATAGCGAGGGAACATGACGCTGAGATCATAGGGAAAATACCGTACAGTGAAAAAGTTATAGAATCCTATGTGAATGGTGTTCCCTTTACGGTAATGTACAAGGACTCCAAGGAATCTAAGACAATGATAAAAATAGCGGAGCTCATTATGGAGGGGTCCTTGTGACCCTTCATGTCACTTTTGCTGGCGGTAAAGGCGGCGTTGGAAAGAGCACAGTAGCCTCTTCAGTAATGTATTACCTTAGAAATGTTGTAGGGTTTGTTGCTGTTGATGCTGATGCTGATGCACCCAATCTTCATCTAATATTTGACGTAAGAAAGCCTGTCAGAGTTAGGACACTAGAGGACTCAAAAATAGCGATAATAGACCAAAAGAAATGCATTAAATGCGGTCTATGCTACCAGAAATGTCCCTATAAGTCCATAGAGATAAAAAATGGCGAGTACCTCATAGACCCTATGACCTGCGAAGGCTGTGGAGTATGTTCATACTTTTGCCCTAATAATGCTATTAAGCTTAAGAAGACGAAGACTGGAGACATTATTCTCTATGAGACAAAATATGGCTTTAAGCTTATTTCAGCCCAACTAGACGTTGGTAGACCGAACTCAGGAAAACTAGTCACTATAGAGAGACTATGGGCCAACGAGATTGCAAACGAAGAAGGTCATAGATATGTAATCGTTGATGCGGCTGCAGGAATAGGATGCCAAGTGATAGCTTCAATAACTGGTGCAAGACACGTCTTTTTAGTTGCTGAGGAGACCCCAACGAGTCTTCATGACGTTATTAGAGCATATAAAGTAGCAGAGCACTTTGGAATAAAATCGTCTCTTATAATTAATAAAGTAGGAATGACTAAAACGAGCTTAATTAAGAGATGGGCGTATGATTATGGGATAGAGGTTATAGGGGAGATACCTTATGACAGCTCTGTCCCAAGAGCTCTGTCCATGATGAAACCTCTACCTGAGGCGTTTCCTAAGTCAAAGGCATCAAAAGCTTTAAGAGAGGTCTCAGAGTCTGTTTTAGATATACTAAAAGGACTATAGCGCTTTTTATAGATTCAAAATTAGGAAGAAAAAAGCTGAGAATAAACTCATTAGTATCGTTTCTTCTTTGTTTTCATACATATAACATTTACTGCAACTATAGTCCCTATTATTCCTACAAATAATCCTATAAGCTTTATTTTTTCTATGATATTATTTAGTGAGGATCTCTGAAGGTCTTTTATGTTAAAGATTTCACCTTTGCTTAGAAGCTCAATAGGAGCCACAGGACCATAGAAAGTGAGCTCTCCAACTATTATAGGCTCATTTCTTACTAGATCATAGAAAGTTAACCATGTTTTTGAGTTAACATCGTAAGGATCTCCCTTTGAGAGGAGTATGCGGGCATACCTTCCAAATTCAATGCCAGTTATAGAAGCATATTGAATTTTTGATGTGTCCACGCCTTCCTCTGAGAATTTTTCTAGGATCTTATCCATTATCAGCTTAAGGTCAAACACTTTGGAATTTGTACATTCTCTAAGGGTATTAAGATATTCTGGAGTAACCAAGCTATAACTACAGAACAGTATGAAATTGTACCCCCACTCAGTACTGACATCTACATAGAACAATTGCAAGCTACTGTTCATAGTAAACGTTTTGCTTCCTGCTTTAAACTTATAGTTTATAGGTACACTTAGCCTTGCAGAGGGAGTATTGTTTGACAACTTCAGTTTATATTCTAAGGGCTCCTTAGTATATGTGCCCTTGCAAAGATTGAGTGCTAGTTCAAACCAATTGTAATTAGCTCTCTCAAACATCTTCTTCCCAAGTTTTATGAGGTCTAGAGTTTTAGGTATAAGTTCCTTGTCAATTAGACTCTTACCCTCGAGACCTGCGTTCAGGAGCTCTTCATAAAGAGGGTCGTCGTGGGGAATCTCATTAAAATTATACTCTGCATTAAGATGAAGGGATAATTCCTCAAACGCATGTTTTTTTATAGGTAAAAGAGTGGACTCGCTAACTCGTACAATTTTAATATTGAGCTCCTTGTACCCTTCATCGTATTGGAAGTATATGGTAGGATGAGGATTATAGCTTTTTAGCTTTATAGTATCATCGTTATTAATCTTAATAGTGACAATTCCCGAGCACGTTTTGAACTCAGGCTTAACAATATCTCCGTACATAAGGGTGAAAATTTCCTGTATCTTAGGATCAGAAAGCACTGCGTTAATCATTTGTGGTATGTTCTTGCCAATGTAATGGCTTTCATCGAAGATATCATCATATGGAACCCCAGGAGTTGTTATATCAAATGAAATAGTATAAGTGTTATCTTCTTCAGCCCTCATCAAAGACACGTTAATTTTGCACACATCCTTTATGGTCTCTGGCTTTATCCCAAACAGAGAGTAAGCTATTTCAAGCACTTGATCCTTTGTAAGATTAAATTCTGCATCAGCATGTATAACTGTAGTTATAGGGCTTAAGATTACTAAAAGGGTCGTAAGAATGGCTCCTAACAGGACAACCCCACTAACATTCATTACTAAACCACCCCCAGTGTAGGCCAAGTGTCGTGTCAAGCTAAATCAATGCACTCTGTGTAAT
>QMTU01000138.1 GCA_003663585.1 Thermoplasmata archaeon | reverse complement strand
GTGTACATCGATCCTTGTACCATTCTACATATGTCTCCAGAAGTTCTAGTGCTAAAAATGGACAAGATCCAACGCATGCTCCACAGAGAAGACACCTAGTTCTATCAATCTCTACTGACCCCATGAGACTCCCCTACAGACGGCCTCTTAGATATATCGAATATCGTTATATTATTAACAAGCAAAATATTATTAGCTTTGAGTGCACGAGAGGTGCATCAAATGAAGCTACCACCTGAAATCCTTAATGACATTCTCTCATCATTGGATGTTGATGAAAGCGTGATCGTAGGGCCTAAAGTGGGAGAAGACTTTGCTGTTATTAAAATTGGGGAAAAGTACCTAGTAGTTCATTCTGATCCTATAACAGGTGCATCAAAACATATAGGATGGTATTCAGTAATAGTGCCAGCAAATGATATTGCAACATCTGGAGCAAAACCTAAATGGCTTCTTTCAACTATACTGGCTAGCTCGGAAGAAAGTGCAAAAAATACCCTGAAAGAGATTGCTAAGTATGCAAAGAAGCTTGGAATATCAGTAGTTGGTGGTCACACAGAGGTTACGCCGGGGCTCCCTAGAACAATAGTTTCCTCGACTGCAATGGGGATAGCAGAGAAATTAATAACAACGTCAGGAGCTAAAGAGGGCGATCTTGTATACATCTCCAAGGGGGCTGGAATAGAAGGCACTGCAATAATAGCAAATGACTTCGAAAGGCTATGTATAGACAGAGGCGTACCTGAGGACATACTTCAACGGGCTAAGGAGTTTATATGGGAGATCTCTGTGCTAGAAGAAGCTGTAATAGCGGCCAAATATGCAACTTCTATGCATGATGCCACAGAAGGAGGGGTTCTTGGAGGTCTTCTGGAAGTATCAATGGCATCACGGCACGAGATTATAGTAGAGGATATACCTATCAGGTATGAAACAAAAATAATATGTAAGGCTCTTGGAATAGATCCCAGAATGCTCATATCATCAGGAACTCTAATAATGACAATCCCTGAAAATCTCGAAGAGGATTTCCTAAGTGACGTAGAGCGAATGAAGCTCAGAGTATATAAAATTGGAAAAGTAGCAAGACCTGGAGTTGGAGTTATTCTAAGAAGAGAGGGAAGAGTTGTGAGGGAATATCTTGGTGAGGAGTTAGATAAGCTTTATTAGGTACTTTTTTATTAACTTCCGACTTTCTTCCTCACACTAAAGGGCGAGCTTGTTTTTGTCAAACAGCAATTCTCCCTAAATGTAGCCTATAATGAATAATACTAGCCCAGCTAAAATTCCTGGAACATTCCTGTTTCTTTCCATTGCCCACATACCGAAGGTAAGCATAAGCATTCGAACCCCAAAGTCCGCACCGTAGTAATATTCAACGAGGTTTGATTTCATTAGAATCGATATAGTAGTGCCTATAACTCCTAGAAGGGAGATATTAATCCATGCATTAGGAATACTAAATATCATAAGAACTACAAAAAGAGTCAGTGCACCAGCAAGCCCTGCTACAAGCGTTAGCGGATACACACCAAGTCTTAGGATAAGCACTAGAGCTCCTACACTAAGTCCAAAAATTATGTAGTCAAGTGGGTCTGAGCTGAGCTTTAATAGCTCCCTCCTAAGACCTCTAAGCCTTTGAGCTCCATAGACACGAGAGCCTAATGACACAATAACAAAAAGCGAGGTAAATAGAAGAGGAAAGTATCTTGTGGGAATTATTACTACAGGAAGAAGGCTTAGATAGACAAGCATTCTTATCTTATTTTCAGAGAAATATCTAATAACCAACCCAGCAAATAGTACAATCAGAAGTGACTGAAGAGTTATATATCCTTGAAGGCTGAATATTGTCATCTTTTGAAATCCATACATCCTTAAAGCAGAGACTATGCTCATAGACCTATTCATGAGTGCATCAGATGAATAATCTGCAACAACAATCTTCTTTAAAGGTCTTTCATAGGCATACTCGCTGATAATGTAATTGATGCTATTGGCTATACTCTCCTCGTCAGCAACGTTCACATGTATTGGTCTCATGTATGGGTTTAATAGTCTTAAAAAGACATTACTGACGTCATCCTGAGACACATACACCAGAACTCCATTAGTTGGAAATGCGCACACGATTACAATTACTAAAAGAAGAAGTGCTGTTCCTACTTTCATGTAATTATATGCTCTCTCTGTCACGTTCTCACCTCATAGTCACCCTCCTGGACGTAAACTGCTGCCCAGTAATCCCAAATGGTTATCTTCTTTGGATCACATTCTCTAAGGAAGTAGAATCTTAGATCCAGATAATGAGAGAAGTCTTTTATGAATCCTTCTAGCGTTGTCTGAGTGCTCCATTTCTCGTGAAATACCCATTTTAGAACTGTATATCTGCCCATGAGCTTGAATCCCTTGATACTTCCTGGATCCTTTGTGAAATAACATATTATGACGTCATAAGTATGTACTTGGGGGCTACTCAGAGCATAAGTGCTATATTCTTTGTAATAGGTAACGTTAACTCCCCTAAAATCTTTTTCCACGTAATATAACCAAAAGAGTATTGGCCATAATCCATAATCTCCTTTGTCCCATATTATCAATATCCTAACCGATTCCTTCTCAGAGTATATATTTTCTATGGTTCTATAAACATCCTGCCATCCTCTTGTTAATCTTGCATATATCAAAGGCTCACGAACATCATCATAATTTATGTAGTTGAGAAGTACTGACTGATAGGAGGATATCGCAAGAAGAGTTATAAATACGCATGTCAGCACAAATATTCTAGGGTTTTTAGACGACTTGCCTCTAACACTTTTCCAAAACTCTGTAAAGAGATCACTTAGATACTTGGAGGTTAACAATACTGCAGGTGCTGTTATATGCATCATGAGTCTAGGCAGCTTTTCCTGCATGTATGAATATCCAATAAATGACACTACAAACCACCATAGGAATAACTCAGAGAGGTAGTCTTTATTTCTCTTAATAGCGAGGATTACTCCCGGTATTAAAAATAGGTCGTATAACCAAATCCTGTCGAACCAATAATAAAATGGTCCAACGATTCTTGGCGCATGATGTCTCTCAACCCAGTGGAAGGGGCCCATAATAGCCGTTATAAACTTCTCAGGATGAGTGAAAAAACTGCTGTATAGGGCAAATGCTATTAATATTGCAATCAAAAGCGCTAAAAGGAGGTGACCTAGCTCTCTTTTTCTCAGCCTGTACACTCTCTGTCCGTCTTCAGTAAACTCCTCTAAAATGAAAACATCATGTATAAATCTAAACAGCCTTGAAAACAGAGTGTCTACCTTCTCTCTAAGGAGGAACTCTTCAACAAGTACCACAATTATTAGGTAAGAACTCCATATGCCTATGTACAACAACCAATTCTCCTTTGT
>QMTU01000137.1 GCA_003663585.1 Thermoplasmata archaeon | reverse complement strand
CCTTAGATAATCCTTCTCAGTAATTATCAGCCATTGATCGTCATATAACTTTCTAATACTTATTATCTTATCTTTAAACTGCTCTTTAATTCTCTTAATGTAATCATTTTCGTGTTCAGTCTCAAGACTAACCATTTACTATCACCTACATGCCAATGAGGGACAATACGACGCTTATTAATCCCACAAGAACAAAAACACCATTAAGCCTTATAACGTGATCAACACGTGCTCTAGCATGTCTCTCCTCCACCATGGATGCAATCATGTAATAGGATACGACAAATACTATCTGAAGTAAAAGCGTCAGGAAATGGCTTAATATGCTTGAGAATCCAAAAGTCTTTCCTATAAGTGGAGCTGCAAGGAAAGTAGAGAAGAACATTATCAGAGAGAACCTCCTGATGTATAAAGACCACTCCATAAGGCCAAGAAGCCTTCCCCCGTACTCAGACAGAACTCCATCTATTATCTCTGTCTCAGATCTAGAGATGTCAAATGGTGTAAACTCTGAAAGAACGTATACAGCGTATCCAATGACACAAATTGCAATAATGTCAGATAGCGATAGGGTGATAGACTTAGCGATGTCAATTATAGATAGCGTTCCAAACTTTATCACGAAGGAACTACAGGCAACCACAAGTGACATTAGCCCTGTGGAAACCAGTATTACTTCTCTACTAGCTCCAATGTTAGCATATATGTTACTTATCACCATAGATGGTACTGACACAATGAAGGCCACAGCAAGAACTACTAAAATTACTACCAGGATGTCTCCCCCCATTACACTCATTAACCCAAATGGTACAGAGAGTCCTAGAGCAACAGAGAGTGAAAAGGTCATATATGGTGTAAGCACGTGTATAAGAGATGTCCTCGTAGGAAGAACTCCTTTCATTGACAATAGGCTAAACAGGTCATAAATCTCATGAGTGATCTCACCCCCCTCTCTCATCTGAAGTAATGCCTTTACTTTGCTCCTAATGCCTTCTAAAATCACGCTGAAGATTGTGATAAGTAATATTGAAATTATTATTGTGATGACCTCTGTGATCATGGGATCACCTCCAAGAGGTAATAAAGAGCTGCTGCCACGGCCTCTATAACGATCATGGTGGCCGCATATGCCATAACACTTCTAAGAATGCTCTCAGTAATCCTCTTCTTTAGTAGTAGTACTGCATCAATCTCTCTAATTAACGGGTCAAAGTACTCCTCTATAGGCATCCTGTAAAGGGTCTCTGGAACCCTTTCCCCTAATGTCCAAACATCTCGCCTCTCTATAGATGCTGGAATTAGTGCGTATATGATGACAAATACCGTGAAAAACGCTGCTAAAAACGCCAAGTTGAGCTTTTCAATTCCATAGACGTTAACATCATAAGGAACCCAATAGAGAGCTTTAAACATGAATGAAGGTAACAATCCGACAATCAGTAAGATTACAGATGAAAGTGCCGTTGGGATGATCTCATAGGTCTTTAAAGGACGTCCTTGGCCCCTTATGAACATATAAACAGCTGCAAACGACTTATTGTATCCTAAGAAGGACATTACTGTGCCCAATAATACAACAATGAATGCAACTTTCATAGGGTCTCCTATGAGCAACAGCTTATAAAGTATACCCCTCCAGGAGAAGCCTCCTGTTGATGGAGCTCCTATTGCAGACAACAGGGCAATGATCGCGGGTCCCATAAGAACTCTCATTCCTGGGAGGGAGACCTCAGAGACCTCTTCGTGATTTCCGCCTTTATACAACACGAAAGCAAGAAGAGCAACTATGAGGCAGTATAAAATGATAACGTACGTTAAAAGAAACTCTAAAATTGGCGTACGTGGTACCACCTTAAGGGATCCAACAGCGCCTAGAAGTATAATTGCATAGCTGAATCCCTCTTGAGACGTTCTTAGTGGGATAGATGTCCGCGAATCATCTGTAAGCCTGAAAAGCTCTATCCATATCAGGGATATTACGCCAAGTGCAATAAGTAGCATATTGCTTGTAAAGAAGTTGCCCTTGCTGAGGACTTCAAGAAGTTCCATAATCATTATTCCAGGAAGCACTATTCCCACCGTTAGCACTTGTACCAAGATGCCCTTGTTAGGGCTCCTCAATGATAAGAGGTTCATTGGCGAGAGGACTGCTGCAAGGGCAAGCCCAATAGAGACCATGGACCTTGAGATCATTATAATGTCCACTTGAGTGCTAGGACTGCTTATAGCAAAATAATAAGCTAAAAGAGGGATAACTGCCAAAACGTTGACTGTTATTAAAAGCCTGTATGCAGCGCTCTTCTCGATATTCCTAAGGGCAAGCCAAGCAACAATTGCAATGCCCTCAATAAGCACAATCTTAAAAAATAAGCTATTAACAAGCACTCCTAGAGCGCTTAGCACTATAAGAGATCCTAACAGAGCTCTCTCCGAGCGATCACTGTAGTAAGTTCTGATCGAGGTAAGGAAATAAACTACTGCAAATGTTAGTATAACTGCATAAAATGAATCAGGTAATGAGAAAATTGTAGAAAAGATTAATCCTAAGGAGCTTAGTGCAAATAGGGAGCTTATAGTAGTTCTTAGGTCATCCCTAAGGTAAAGTAATAGGATCCCTACAGTACTTCCTAAAATTGATAGGCCAAGTAGTATCCTCGTTAACACTCACATCCCCTCATATGCCCTTCTTAATATGCCCACGACTCTTTCGGCAATTGACTCCCTTCTGAACCTCTGTATATCGAATATGTCTCCGAACACTAAGGCATCAGTTGGACATGTCTCCACACACGCAGGAAGCCTCCCCTCTCTTCTCAGATGAGAGCACATGTCACACTTGAGCATGATCTTATTGTACTCATCTAGTTCAGGAACTCCAAATGGACAAACCACTGCGCACATGAGACATCCTATACACTTCTGTGGAACAACAGATACTGCGCCATCATCATCCTTATAAAGCGCGTTCATAGGACACACGAATATACACGGAGCGTTGGCACAATGTCTACATGTGAAGGATATAGATATCACGTCCTTCCACTCGTAAACTTTTATGTAACTCTTACCATTATGCTCTCTCTCACAAGCTGCTTCACATGATCTACAGCCTATGCATCGTGATGGGTTTACTATTATGTTCTTCTTCTGAACTCTCAACGTGTAGCACCTCCGATATAGTGTCTTCTTATGTGCTCAGGAAGTTTTCTAAGAAGCTGTTCAAATTCCTCTCTGCTGATCCTCACTATTCTACAGTGGCTTCTCTTCATGTTTGGAATCTTTGAATCACTGGAGTACTCATCACTTGTTATTATGTTTAACCCCATGTGCCAAGGGACTGCCACAGTACCTCTTGCGACGTTACTGGAGATTGTACAGATAACGGGATAAGAGCCATATTTTGTGTCTATCCTTACTAAATCTCCCTCAGACACTCCTAATATCTG
>QMTU01000136.1 GCA_003663585.1 Thermoplasmata archaeon | reverse complement strand
GCTATGGTGTTATCTTCGTCCATTCCTCAAACCCTCTTCTCATTATTTAAAGAAGGAGCGCTAGTTTATCAAGTTTTTAATTTCAAGCTAAAGTTATTTAAACCTTTATGACTAATGAAATAGCGAGATAAATGAGAGCCATAAGTTGTGTCCTCTCATATTTTTGTCCCTCCTAAACGTCTTCGGTGATATGAATGAGCGACGTTGGCTTGGTGCTATCAGACCCTATAAGGGCGAAAATATTCAAAGCAATTTGCGAGGGAGAAGATCCTGAAGAGGTCGCCAAAAGGGCAAGAATCCCCTCACTCTTACTGAAAAGAGAGATCACGTTCTTAGTTGAAAAGGGATTAATAACGCAGTCAGAGGGAAGGTATGTACCCACGGACAAGGGGAAGAGAGTGTATGAATCAATTGATTGGTGATCCAAATCTAATTATCAGCACTATGAAGTGATTAGGTGTAAATAGCATGATATCACAGCTGTTTGATTTGTCTGAGATAAAAATAAGAAGGAAAAAGTTAGGAATAACTCAAAAAGAGCTCGCTGAGCGAGCAGGAGTTAGTCAGGCCCTAATAGCAAAGATAGAGAGCGGGCAAGTGGATCCCAGATATTCCACGCTTAGGAGAATCCTAAACGCCCTTGAGGAGCTTGAGAGGGAGAGAGTCAAGGCTAATAACATAATGACAAGAGAGGTCGTGTACGCAGAGGAGGACGAGCCCTTAATAAACGCCATATCCAAGATGGTTAGTAGGGGATTCTCACAGCTTCCTGTAAAGGGCTCAGATGGAAGAATAACGGGAAACCTTGATGAGGAAGTCGTTATAAGATCCATGATAAAGTACGATCCTGAGGAGCTGAAAAACGTCAGAGTTAGAGATGTTATGAAGCCTCCCCTGCCGACAGTGCCGCCCACTGCCAGCATAGGAACTCTTATATCAATACTCTCTGAGAGCTCTGCAGTTCTTGTCGTTGATAAGGGTGGAAATCCAAAGGGAATAATAACTCGCTCTGATGTTTTGGAGTACCTAAGGAGCAAAGGAGAGCGAGCACAGCACGATCAGAAGCTCTGAGGTGTCCCGAGCTTGAGGGTTCTTGTATTTGGAATGGGTGCCATAGGGAGCGTGTTTGCAGCGAGGCTTTCTAAGAGACACGAGGTAGTGGGAATATGCCGAGGGGAACATTACGAGGAGATAAAGAGGAACGGACTTAAGCTAAGAGGGGGTACTGAGGGCACGTTCTCTATAAGAGTATATAGGAGCCTTAAAGAGCTTGATGAGAAGACGTTTGACCTGGTACTAATTGCAACAAAGAGCTATGACCTAAAAAAAGCACTTAAAGCTATCAAGGACGTTACGTTCTCCTATCTTATGACTGTTCAAAACGGGCTTGGATTAATTGACATCCTGGAGGAGGTCATAGGAAGAAGCCGTGTAATTTATGGGATCACCTATAACGCCGCAGTTCTAGTGAGGCCTGGGGTTGTTGATCATGTGTTCCTGGGAGAGACTGTCATTAAATCGCTAGTCGATGATCCCTTCGATGAATACCTCGTGAAAGAGCTCAAAAGTGTGGGACTCCCTGCAAGGAAATCTGACAATATCTTAAAGGACATCTGGCTTAAGGGCACAGTAAACTGTGTGATAAACCCATTAACAGCAATTCTTAGGGAAAAGAACGGCATAATACGTGAAAAATGGGACCTCCTCTCAGATGTGGTTTCAGGCGTGGTCACTGAGTGCTTAGAGGCAGCAAAAATAGATGGAGTGGACTTAGGGAGTCCTCAGGAGCTTCTAGATCTAATAAAGGATGTGTCATTGAGAACCTCTGAAAACCGTTCCTCAATGCTTCAGGACATATTAAAGGGCAGGAGGACTGAGATAGAGTTCCTCAACTGTTATGTGGCGTCTAGGCTGGAATCTATGGGAAAGAGGGCCCCATATAACAGAGCCCTATGTGCACTTATTAGGTCAATGGAGGGTCCTTCCTGATATACTGTTTCTAATAGAGCCTCTCCAGCTCTACCTCAATGTCAGGGATCTCTATATGGACAATGTGTCTTGAGGTCTTGGGCGTAAATTTCTTCCCAGAGAGAGCTGTTTTTATCACCATCTCCTTCGTTATATGATCTATCTTTGCAGTCGACCATAGGGTTACCGATATCCTGTCATCATTTAAGTAGTCAACAAGTATTGCTGGTATCCTTTTACATCCAAGTTTTTTCAACGCTTGATACCTGTGATGGCCATCAAGTATAGTGTAGGTCCTCTTGTCAATTAATATTGGCTTCTTAACGACTCCATCCCTTTTTATCTCCTCTGCAAGCTCATCGACCTTCTCCGGATATATCTCCTCATGCTCCTTCAAAAGATCTATATCCACAAGGGCAAACTCAATACCCTCAGCAATACTTCTTGAGCTACTATGGGACTCCGTCATGGGGATCACCTTTTGGCCATCAACAGCTCAGTAGCCTACACTGAAATAAATTAACATAAAGCTCAAAAAGACCAACATAATTTCCTGTGCAGATTGAACACAAGTAGCCACGACATTATATCTAATGACGTGAGCGCGTCTTCCAGTACTTAGGATACACATTTCTCGGCATTATAACTCTCTCAAGGGACGCCACTATTCCCTTATTGGCCTCCAGTATTTCATCAGTGGTGACAAGGGCCCTTGCTATTGCTATGAGCTCTCCCTTTAGGGTCATTATCGCGACAAGGGACTTCGGCCTTATGCCCTCCTCAACTATAGAAACTGCTGGAGCATAAACAGGAGCGCCATGAGCTATTGCGCTCACTGCACTGTCCTTCACATATATCTTAGGAATGTGCTCCGTTAGGTACTCCACGGGCTTTATGTACTTCCTTATTAGCTCCTCACAGCCATCCTCCTTCCAGAATATGTACGCGTCAAGGAGATCCTGAAGGTATATGGCCTCGTCCTCTGTAATGTGCGCTGTCTGAGTCCTTCTAAGCTCCTGCATGTGAGCCCCTACGCCTAAGGCCCTTCCCATGTCGTGTATTAGCTTCCTTATGTAGGTTCCTGCCTCGACTCCCATCCTTAGTAGGACGTCCCTTCCATCCCTCTCTATGAGCTCTATGTAATAGACCCTTCTAGGCCTTCTCCTTCTCTTCACGGAGGATCTTACAGGAGGTACCTGATATATTAAGCCAGTAAACTTCCTTAGAACGGATATCAGGGCCTCATCGCTCACGTCCCTGTGAAGCCTCATCAACGCCACGTACTCCTTACCCGCGTGTAGGAGTAGACTAAGAACCCTTGTCGCTCTGTTCGTGGCTATAGGCAGAACGCCCGTCACGTTAGGATCGAGGGTTCCTCCATGACCCGCCTTCTCGACGTGAAGAAGATCCCTAAACCACGCAGATACCTGATGGCTTCTAGGGCCCTTAGGCTTGTCTATTACCCCAACTCCCATGTCTATTAG
>QMTU01000135.1 GCA_003663585.1 Thermoplasmata archaeon | reverse complement strand
ACGTAATATTATTGGATGAATTCCAAGCAGCTCTGATACTATACTAGTACGATATAATCCTCCCATACTAATACATAGCGTTTCAAAAAGTTATATACTTCGACTATTTTAATCTAGGAAACAGCCTATTGATGTTTAAAAAGGATGTTGCTCCTTTTCTACGTCAGGAGGAGAACAAGTATTTGTGGTGCGGGGGCTGGGATTCGAACCCAGGCACCCCTACGGGACGGGGTCTTAAGCCCCGCGCCGTTGACCAGGCTTGGCTACCCCCGCACCGGGGGATAATAGCTGAAAAGGCCATACTCTTTTTATGGACTCGATAAATAAGTATTGGACATGAAAATATATCTTTTTCTTTGGTAACATAAATGACCTTGGACCCATTATTTAAACCTTAGAGCTCTCTAGTATTACAGGTGGTGAGTTTGCTAAGGGGTTATGTACATGTATACACAGGAAACGGAAAGGGTAAGACTACAGCAGCCTTTGGTCTTGCTATGAGAGCTGTTGGACAAGGACTTAGAGTAGCAGTTGTGCAGTTCATGAAGGGTATTGAGTATGGAGAGGTTATAGCTGCAAAAAGGCTAGGCATAGAGGTTTATCAATTTGGGACAAAGGAGTTTGTAGATCCTAAAAGCCCCAGAGAGATAGACATAAAACTGGCAAATGATGCTATAAAAAAGGCTGAGGAAATTGTGTTCTCAAGAAAGTATGATCTTGTGATACTTGATGAGATAAACGTCGCTATGAGTTTTGGCCTTATAAGCGTTAAGCGCGTTATTGACTTAATAGAGAAAAAACCTGAGAATGTAGAACTAGTTCTTACTGGGAGATATGCTCCTGAGGAAATTGTGGAGAGAGCTGATCTAGTAACAGAGATGAGGGAGATTAAACATTACTTTAGAGTAGGAGTAACTGCTAGAAAGGGTATAGAATTTTAATATGGGAGGTATTTGCGTTGATCACCGTGATTGTTGGAGGATTTTTTGGTGATGAAGGCAAGGGGAAGGTAGCAGCATACATAGGAATCAAAGAGAAATACACGCTTGCCATAAGAACAGGATCTGTAAATGCAGGGCACACAGTGTTTTACAATGGGCAAGAGTACAAGTTCAGAGCACTTCCAACGTCATCTATTAAAAAAGAGATAGAAGTACTCATACCTCCTGGTGCCCTTATAAGGCTTGATGTGTTCTTTAAGGAGCTGGAGCTCATAGGAAGGCGCAAGGGAATATACGTGGACATTAATACGGGGATAATCACAAGGGAGCACATTATGAGAGAAGAAACTGATGAAAACCTAGCGAAGCGCATAGGGTCAACTAAACAAGGCGTCGGAGCAGCTATGGCTGATAGAGTTTTGAGGAGACTTAAGCTCGCAAGGGATTATGAGGAGCTTAGGGAGTTCCTAGTAGACAGCATGGATATAATTGACAGGCACAGAGACTCCGGGAGGATATTGATTGAGGGGACTCAGGGAACATTTCTTTCCTTATATCATGGAACATATCCATATGTGACCTCAAGAGACGTCACAGCGTCTGGAATACTCAGCGAGGTTGGTATAGGGCCTAAGGATGTGGATGAAGTCGTTCTTGTCTTTAAGGCATTTGTTACAAGAGTTGGTGCAGGACCCTTAGAGGGAGAACTCAGCCCCGATGAGGCTGAGAGGTTAGGAATTGTGGAATATGGAACTGTAACAGGAAGGCCTAGAAGAGTTGCCCCGTTTAACTTTAATTATGCTAAAAGAGCCATAAAGCTAAACAGTCCAACATGTCTAGCCATAACGAAGGTAGATGCAATATATAAAGAGGCCTATGGTGTAAAGCGCTGGGAGGACCTTCCGAGTGGTGCTAAGAAGTTCATAGAAGAGATAGAGGACACGCTTAGAGTCCCAGTGAAATATATAGGTACGGGTCCTGAGCTAGATCACATGGTGGTAAGGGAGCTATGACCATTTATGTAGGAGTCGATGATACAGACTCAAAGGTTGGAATGTGCACGACATACATAGCCATAGAGGTTCTTAAGAGGCTTATGAAAGAAAACCTTGGGATAGTATCCTACCCCAGACTTGTCAGACTAAATCCCAACATTCCATGGAAGACTAGAGGAAATGGTGCTATAGCGCTTCTTATAGGGACTGGAAGTGCTAGAGAACAAATCATTGGGGAAATAAATGGAAAACCCATATTCATTATAAGTGATGAGGAGCCATGTTCTAATGAGCTTGTTGAAGATGTCTTTTCTACAGTATGTGAAGTTATTGAGGAGTTCTACATCTCAGATGACAAAAACACAAATCCTGGAGTAGTTGTCACATGCATAAAACCTCCTAGTACTTTTTATTGGAGCACTGTGAGATCTGTAGTAAAGCTTGAGAGCGTTATGAGGTGGCTCGAGAGTCAAAAAGTATTATATAAGGGCTGGGGAAACAAGCGTGGTCTTATAGGAGCGCTAGCCGCAATTTCGTGGAGTCCAAAGGATAAAACATATGAGCTACTTACATATAAGAACAGAAATGAGTGGCTGAAAAGACCTTTATACGATAAAGAAAGCGTTAAAATGCTAGATAAAGTACTAAGATGCTCCTTTGATAACTATGATTACGTTGAGGACTGCGCATGTATATTCCCAAGAGCGTTAACCCCTGTTCTATACGGTGTTAGAGGTGATGATCCAAAGGAGCTTAAGCTAGCTCTAAAAATTGTAAAAACGAATCTTAGACCATATGCATGGCTTATATTCGAAACTAATCAAGGTACTGACGATCACATCGTTAGGGTGTGTATAGGAAAAATAAGACCTAGAATGAGCGTTCTTATTGAAGGTATTGTGTCAGAAAAGCCAAAAATCATAGAGGGCGGCCATGTAATCTTTAAGGTCCAGGATGATACTGGAGAGATATATTGTGCCGCATATGAGCCCACAAAGGGCTTCAGAAAAATTGTTCTCCAGCTTATTCCTGGAGATAAAGTTAAAATATGGGGGAGTGTTAAGGAGTATCCAAACACTGTTAACGTGGAGAAGATAGAAGTAATTGAGCTAAAGAGAATTATCATAAAAAGGCCACCTTTGTGTCCTATCTGTAAAAAGAGAATGACTAGTGCAGGAAAGGGCAAGGGGTTCAAGTGTAAACGGTGTGGAACAAGGCTTCCAGAGGATACAGCTGTCATTGAAGAGATTCCAAGAAAGCTTAAGGAGGGCATATATGAAGTTCCTCCAGTTGCAAGAAGGCACCTATCAATGCCTATTAAAAGAATTAAGATGAGGGAAAGAGGATTATGCTAGCCGGAGGCCTTGATAACCTCGTAATAGGAATTATACTCATAGGAGTGCTTGCTGCAGTAATGCATATTACAAGAGCACTTACATTAGATGGAATTATAGCGTCTGTGATTATGGGACTAACAATACTTGTTCTTTCAAGCATGTTAGGTTTTATAACTCTCCTTCTGTT
>QMTU01000134.1 GCA_003663585.1 Thermoplasmata archaeon | reverse complement strand
GAAGCGTCTTGTAGAGGTCAAGCCAACAGAGATAAAATCAAAGGTTGATGGAGTTCTTGTGCTTAATGATTCTATGAATGATGTAAATGCTAGAAAAGTGATCTCTGTAGAGGAGATACCATACAACGGTTACGTCTATGACATATGCGTGAATGGCGTTCACAACTTTTTCGCAAATAGGATACTCGTTCATAACACGGACTCCATCTTTGTGATAAATCATCCAAGGCTCAGGGAATTTATAAAGGAAGTAAACGAGACCTTACCCCTTGAGCTCGAGATAGAGACAATCTTTAGAAGAGTGCTTTTCACTGGGGTTAAGAAGAGGTATGCAGGAATTACAGAGTCAGGAGAGATCTACATCAGAGGACTTGAGGTAAGACGCGGGGATTGGTGTGAGCTAGCAAAGGAAGTTCAGGAGAAGGTCATAGAGATCGTATTAAAGGAAGGAAATCCCACAAAAGCCAAAAACTACGTTAAGGAGATCATTCAGAAGCTTATCTCAGGCAAGATAACAGAGGATCTCGTAGAAAAGCTCGTGATATACAAAACCATAACCAGAGGCCTTGACGAATACGTGGCTGAGCAGGCACATGTGAGGGCCGTCAAGGAGGCCATTAAGTACCACGGGTTTAAGTACAGGCCTGGAATGAAGGTAGGAATACTTATAATACAAAGAGGAGGAGGAAAGCTCGCAGAAAAGGCCATTTTATATGACTTTTACGATCCAAAAATGCATAGAATAGATGTAGAGTATTACATCAACAAACAAATAATCCCTGCGGTTATGAGGATACTCTCTGTCTTTAACATTAATGAAAGCGAACTTAAATCTGGAGTAAAGCAGAAGACATTATTTGACCTATAAAAGCGTTAATTTCCTCAAGGGGCGGATCCTCAGTCCATAGGTAGGTGATCCTGCTTGGAAATTCCCATGTACTATAAAGAACCGTATTTATCAAGGATGAAGTCCGTCGTAGAGGATATCATTATCTCGGGAAGATCTATTGAAATTCTCCTAGAGGATACTCTGCTCTATCCCGGTGGTGGCGGTCAGCCACATGACACGGGAAGAATTCTTGGAAAAAAGTGGAGTGCTGATATTACACTTCATAGGGTTTCTAATGACAAAGTGTGGCACATTGGGACGCTTTTTGGTAGTGTTATCCCTGAGCCTGGGGAAATCGTAGAAGTCGTCCTCAACTGGAAGAGACGATATGATTTCATGCAACAACACACTGCTCAGCACCTACTTTCCGCAACGTTCTTTAGGCTCTATGGCCTCGAAACTGAGGGATTTCAAATATTTGATGATCATTCAAAGATAGAGCTTAGGACAGAGTCTCTCTCTAAGGAGATGCTGGAGACTGTTGAGATCGTAACTAATGAGGTGGCCAAAAAAGGTCTAGAGGTCACCACGTACATAACCTCCAGAGGTGATGTTCAGGAGGAATTAAGAAAGGTTCCAAAGGAAGGGCTAAAGTTTCTAAGGATCGTGTCAATAGGGAATTACGACTCCGTACCGTGTGGTGGAATACACGTAAGGAACACCAAGGAAGTACTTCCCATAAAGATTCTTAGAGCATATAAAAAGACGTCTTCTATCTGGCGCGTGGAGTTCGTTGCTGGATATAGAGCGTTCAGGGTTCTAAATGATATACTAGAGGACTACTGGGAATCCCTAGGTGCCCTCAACAGGAGCACTCCCCCACTTATCGATGCCATAAGGGCATTTGAGGACGAGATAACAAAGAGGATCTCCGAGGAAAGGATATGGAAGTACAAGCTCGTGGAGACCATAGTAAAATTTGCTAGGGCAAGTGCTGTAAAGATTGGAAGGGAAATTGTGGCAGTGCTCGAAGATATCCCATGGGAGTTAAGGGACTCGCTAGTAAAGGAGGCCTCTGCTCATGGGATAACGATGCTTGTAGGAGTCTGCAAGGAAGGAAAATTCTTAGTATTCTCATCTAGGGGCCTTGCCAAAGAGATCCTCCAGCTCGTGAGCAAGCTCTATAAGATAAAAGGAGGAGGGTCAAGGAATCTCGTTCAGGGAGTCTTTTTAGAGAACGTGCCTAGCTCAAGAGATCTTCTTAACGTAGTGATGAAAGTATTACGCTAGTTCTAAACGTGGTTGCCCGCGTCTTATATTTCAGCAACGAGGGAAACTTTAGCAATGAGCGCGGGGCTTTCTCCTCTCGTGCCTCATTATAATCAGCACGTCATTGGGAGCGACATTAACCGCCACCACGGGCGGCCTCACATGGGATGAGCACGATTCTCGCCTCTGCTGGCTACTTTGCCGTCATCGAGGCAGTTCACTTAATATCCTATTCCTCCTCATTCAAATGTTTCCATGGTTAACGAAATAGTCCCTGGACACTACAAGCTTGAAACAATAATTCCAGTTGGAAAAAAAGGCTAAGGAAAGGTTAAAGGAGCCTAGAATGAGTTCAGAGCGTGATGTCTTTTATAATAAATGGGAGAAACCGATATCAACGAAATAGGCACACGAAATCCTAGCACTTTATATACTAATAAGGCACATAGGAGTCAAGGAGAGACTGCCGTTGACGTTCATAATGGAGAACATCTTCGGAAAATACGGAGCTAAGGTGTTCAGTGCAGTGCTTGTGACAGCTATAATGGCGTCCAGTAGTGATGTGTTCCTGTAGTGATCTCTTGCACTTTAGCAAATTCTTAACCATTTAAAAAATAAATAGCATGCATCCAAAGTGCAAATTGTTTTGAGGGAAGTTTATCATATTATGCGGAAATTATTGATACCACTTTTATATTTATTTGGTTAAATATTAAACATCATGAGACCCCTAAGGCTAAGAATAGATAAAAAGGATCTTGAGATCATAGATATCCTATATAGGAATGCAAGGGCAACTCTTTCTGAGATAGCGAATATGACGAAGGTAAGTATAACGGCAATAAGGAATAGGCTGTCGAAGTTAATTCGTTATGGTATTCTCCAGGGCTTTAGGGCAGATATCGACTTTTCAAAACTAGGCCTTTCTGTGCATGCTCTCGTTGGGATAAAAGTTGACTTCGAGACAAGAAAGGTCGTAGCAAGCAAACTCCTGAACAACTGGAGAGTTTTAAACTTATATGAGGTCACAGGGGAGTACGACTATATTGCCGAGGTAATTGCTAAAGATTTATATGACCTTCGAGAGTTCTTAACAACAGAAATGTTCGAGATCCCTGGAATAAAGAAAACTGAAACAATGGTCATACTCAAGTCACATAAGGGCCTAAGTCCATTCAGGATTCTCAAGGAGAATGCCCAGCTCACGCTTTGAGCAGTCAAGAGGAGTGTTATGGTCGTTTTGGTTAATCCCGATAGAACGTCATCCCTGTGCCCGATATGTGGGGTAAAATTAAGCCCGAATGGGCACAGGATCATGAGATGCGAGAATTGTGGTCTCGAGGCTTATAGGGGATGTTATCGGCTCCTGGAATATAAGACTAAGAGGCCTGAAG
>QMTU01000133.1 GCA_003663585.1 Thermoplasmata archaeon | reverse complement strand
TGTTGGCTCATCTAGCACTATAAACTCTGGCTTTATTGCCAGAAGCCTTGCAATGGCAATCCTCTGTCTCTGTCCACCGCTAAACTCATGAGGATATCTGTACAAGTGCATTTCATTCAGCCCCACGCTCTCAAGTAGACGAACGACGAAGTCCTCTGGATCATCAACCTCTATTCCATAAAATCTAACAGGCTCCATTATTATATCGAACACTGTCATTCTAGGATTAAGCGACGAGTAGGGATCCTGGAACATTATCTGTGCCCTTCTTCTAAAGTTTAGCAGGTCTTTTCCTCTAAGCTTTGTTATATCAGTTCCATCAAAGAATACCTTGCCATCTGTTGGCTCTATTAGTCTTAAAATAGTTCTTCCAAGGGTAGTTTTACCACAGCCAGACTCTCCAACAAGTCCAAGGGTCTCATTTTTGTATATTTCGAACGAGACCCCATCAACCGCCTTTACCCACAGCCTGCGCAACATTAACCCTCTTACTGGAAAGTATTTCTTTAGGTTTTCAACCTTGACTAAGAGCTTCTCGCTCATGTTACTGCACCTCAACAGGCTGCTGCATAGAGGTTTTTTCCTTACCCTCCAGCTTTTCATAAAGCCAACATGCCACGTAATGTCCGTTCTCTATCTCCACTACTGGCGGCTCCTTGAGCTTGCACTTGTCAGTTGCGTATGGGCATCTTGGATGGAACCTACAGCCAGGTGGCGGATTTATGAGATTAGGAACAGTTCCCGGTATGGACTCCAGCCTTTCTATTTTCTTAAGAGGATCTGGAACAGCTCTTAGGAGAGCTCTTGTGTATGGATGATAAGGCTTTTCAAATACTGAGAAGATGTCTCCAAGCTCTACAATCTTTCCGGCATACATGACAGCGACCCTATCTGCCATTTCAGCTACTACTCCCATGTTGTGAGTTATTAATATTACTGTACTGTTATACTCATCCTTAAGCTTCCTAAGTAGCTCTAGTATCTGAGCTTGAACAGTAACATCCAAGGCCGTCGTTGGTTCATCTGCAATTACTATTTTTGGATTATTTGATATTGCAGCCGATATTACAACACGTTGCCTCATTCCTCCAGAAAGCTCGTGTGGAAAAGTTTCAACGTTCTTCTCAGGGTTTGGAACAAGAACTTTTTTAAACAGATCAACTGCACGCATTATTCCTTCCTTTATTTTACTCACGGTTCTATGGTAGTACATTGCTTCGGAAACTTGATAGCCGTTAGTGTACAGGGGATCCAAGGACGCTGTTGGATCTTGAAATATGTACGCTATCTCCTTACCGCGGATTTCTCTAAGCTCCTCTTCTGGAATTTTTAGAAGATCTATGGGAGAGGAGCTTTCGGTTCGGTAATACAAGACCCTACCCCTAACGATTCTTCCAGGGCTCTCTATAAGTCTTGTGAGAGCCCTTGAGGTCACTGTCTTCCCACATCCCGTTTCCCCAACTAAAGCGAACGTCTCACCCTCAAATATCTTGAATGATACTCCCTCTATGGCCTTTACTACACCAGCGTAGGTATAGAAGTGAACGGTAAGATCTTGAACATCGAGGATCGGCTTAGGCACTTTCAGTCACCTCCTGTGTCTTCTTTTTCAGTCTGAACTCTATGCTTCTGCGCATCTTTGGATCTAGAATGTCTCTTAGGGAATCTCCAAGAAGGTTCCAGCCTAGCGCTACGAGGAATACTACGAATCCTGGGAACATCACTACCCACCATCTCTCAGGGAAGTACTGGCTTCCGTCATATACTATCCTACCCCAATCCGCTATTGGCGGTGTTGCTCCAAGGCCAAGGTAACTAAGCCCTGCCTCCATTATAACTACTGATCCGAAGTCAAGGGTTATGTAGACAAGTATTGGACCAATGATGTTTGGTAGTATGTGCTTAAACATTATCTTAATTGGGCTAAGACCTAGGGCCCTGGCAGCTTCAACGTATACGTTTTCCTTTTCTACAAGAGTACTTCCCCTGACAATCCTTGCGTATCCAGGCCACCAGACGATTACCATAGCTACAATTACTGAAAGAAGCCTTCCTAAGTTGAGCACCTCACGCGGCGATAATGCAAAGAGTGCAAGGAAAAGCTTTTGTGCTGTTGGATGTGCTAATATGAATCCCGTCATCCTGTCTGGAAGTGCTGTGGAGAATGCAATTGCCAGTATAAGGGCTGGGAATGACAGAAATATGTCTGTAACTCTCATGATTGTTTCATCAACAGCTCCTCCATAGTATCCTGCTATTAGTCCGAGTATTATGCCTAAAGGCACTCCAAGCGCTATTACTAGTATTGAAATTACGAAAGAAGTCCTGGCACCACATAGTAAAAGGCTTAGCAAATCTCTCCCATAATGGTCAGTTCCTAATGGAAATCCTGGAGATCCCGGAGGCAGAAAATACGTTGATGGGTTCTCAAACACTGGAAAGTAGTTGTATGGATACCTCGCAACATATGGGCCAAATATCCCAAAGAATATAAATAGTATAACCAAGAACAATCCCACGACTCCTGCAGGTGATCTGTTAAGCGCGTAGAACATTAACTTTCTCTCGTCAATCTTTGCCTTATTCTTTTTCTTGTATCCTGGACGCACCTTCTCAATTATATTTGCTATACCGTCAATTATCGCGTCCGATACCCTATCAAGCAACTTCTTCTCGTATTCCTCAGTTCCCAAGGAAATCACCTCAGTACCTCACTCTGGGGTCTATGAATGCGTAGAGGATATCTACTATGAGGTTTATCGTGACATAGGTTAGGGCAAACATAAACGTCACGGCAATTACTGCAGGGAAGTCTAGGTTTCTTATTGAGTTTACAGCATAGTATCCCATTCCAGGAATGCTAAACACAGTCTCCGTTATTGGAGCCCCTCCTAAAAGGCCTCCAAACTGGAGACCCATCACGGTTACTATAGGCACAAAGGCATTCTTAAGGGCGTGTCTATACACAGTCCTCTTAGGAACTCCCTTTGCCTTAAGGTACTCCACAAAATCTGAGCTTAATGCCTCAAGGAAAGAGTTCCTAACAAATCTTGCAAGAACCCCCGCGCTCATAAACCCTAGAACAAACCCAGGAAGCCAGAACCTGTGGACATGCTGCATAAACAGGTCAAAGTGTCCAGTGAGTACTGCATCTATCACAGGGACTCCTGTAACCTTAGGCGGTGAGGGTGGCAATCCTGCAAGGTTTATTATTCTTACCTTAACGTAAAATGCATATATTAGTAAATAGGCAAGCCAAAACACTGGTAGAGAAACTCCTGTGAGGGCAAAGAACCTCACAAATGTATCTATCCACGTATCCTTTTTAAGCGCTGCGAGTATTCCAAGAGGAACTCCTATAATCATTGCAAAGAAGAATGCAAAAAGCGTTAACTGAAACGTTATAGGGAACCTTGTGAGAACTTCCTCCATGACCAGATTAGATGTTCTAGGATCTATCAGCGTATTCGTGATAAGCCCGTGCATTAGGAAGGCATATTGA
>QMTU01000132.1 GCA_003663585.1 Thermoplasmata archaeon | reverse complement strand
TCCCAGTCATGCTCCATCTTATACGTGAGGACGATCTCCATCGCTCTCCACACCATGGTAGGAGGAGGTGGCGGGATCACCAAGAGCTCTGAGCCTACACCCCATTTTTAAACATTTTGAACCCCGATGACATGCAAGCGCTCACAAGGACAAGAACAGTTTCATAAGGCAAAAGAAAAATGAGCTCAGGCCTGTGGGAGACCTTCTACAACCCTTCCATTTTCCTCAACTATTATCCTTACAGGCGTTGGCAACTTCATTCCAGCCCTCTTAAGTGCTGTTTTTGCTATTTCAATCCTATCCTTGGGGACTCTTGCGGTCATCACTATCTGCCCTGACTTTACACGTGCAGCAGTCCCAACGGGCTTTCCAAAGGCCATCCTCATGCCCTTTGATATACGGTCTGCTCCTGCTCCCACAGCCATCTTGTGCTCCCTTAGAACGTGATGAGGATAGACTCTTATCTTCAGATGATAGCCACTTCTTCCGAGATGCTCCATAAGATACTGATTCGCTGCAACGCGCGCAGCCTCTAGTGCATTATGTCTTATCTGCACACTTTCCTTTGCAACTAAGTGAACGTTTACTGGGAAATCTCCGTTTGGATCTCCCATGTCAAATATCACGATCTTTGGATTGGGAACACCACTTATGTACTCCTTTCTAGTATAGGCAGGCCCTTTTATATGCTTCCACATCCTCGCTGGCTTCCTCGCCATGTGAACGACCTCCTGATGATCATGACTGCTACACCATAAAACCTGGGTCATATTTTATTATTTTCGTACAGAGGAATACGCTCTAGTAATAAAGTACTCTAACTCTAAAAGTTAACGTTTGTTATTTGCTCTAATTACATGTATAAATACAATAAAATACGCTTGAAACAATTCTAGAAGTTCAGGACTCATAAGCATGCTAATAGCTCAACTGTTGTACTTACTTAACGAGATAGTCTTCTCCTTCTTCTCCTCCTCGAAGTTAAGAACCTAGGTCCAAGGATCATGAGATGTGCTTTTGCTAGGATACTTATAGGCTGAAGGAGAAGAGGAGGTCTTATGATCCTCGGCTTTGCGTGTATTTGAGGTTCAGAAAGAGCATCAGAGACAGTATATATCTCCTTAAACTCCTCTCTTAACCTCTCAAGTAACGACTTCTTAGACAGCTCCTCTTGAATTTTCTTCCTTTTTTCCTCTGCTCCTCTCTTTTTTCCAAGGTTATAGGCTCTTACTATTACATTTACATCTATGCCATATGATATTGCCTCCTCTATTAGCCTCCTTTTCTCTTCTGACACCCAAGACAACGTCTCCATGTGTCCATAATATCCTACCTCATATCCAAGCTTATAGGCCTTTCTTACAAGCTCTCTCTCCTTTGAGCTATTCTCTGTCAAATCTGTATCACCCTTTTTGTAACCTCAAGGCCAGAGGATGTGAACACGACCTCAAATATATCTTCACTATGCCTCGTTCCACGCATTTTAAGCACTTGAACTCCCCTTACCATCCTCCCCTCGTGCAAGAAGTGATGAAACACTATTAGGCCATGTGCCATGAAGTGCTCTGGCTGATACTTCAGAGTTTCATACATCTCGGATATTATCAAGGTAGTCACGTTAAACGTTTTAAGCCCTCGCATGAACTTTATAAACTCCTTCCCGTAGGTCTCCGGGCTGATT
Organism: Thermoplasmata archaeon; assembly: GCA_003663585.1. Taxonomy (GTDB): domain Archaea; phylum Thermoplasmatota; class B47-G6; order B47-G6; family B47-G6; genus B47-G6. The sequence goes on along the minus strand of QMTU01000132.1, from coordinate 1,842 downwards.
CCTCTGAGGCCCATAACGGAGTCTATTACAAGCCTCTTTATCTTAAGTGGAGGTAGTATTTTTGAGAGGAAGTGATAGACGTCTGTTAGAGTGAAATAATGCTCTGCAGACTCTATCTTATGAGTGTAAGCTGTTAGAAATTTTTCTATGTAGGATTTTACTTTTTCATCTCCACAGATGACGTTCTCCTCATATGGTGCTAAGTCAACAAAGAAGAGCTTGTTCCTAGATATTAAATCCTTTATAGGGAACTTATATGAGCTCGTCATGTCTTCTATTATGTTCGAAACAGGCTCGGAGAGTGACAAGTAAAGACCATTTTCTCCCATCAGCGCCCCATTAACTATAAACTGAACGCTGAACGTAGTTTTTCCTGCTCCAGGAGGACCCGTCACAATATACACTCTACCAGGCATGAGCCCTCCACCAACGATTTCATCGAACCCTCTCACGCCAGTTGGTAATCGTGACATCTACATATCACCCTCTCAACAGACTTCATATACTTCCCTTATGGATCTATCCCTTATTATATACCTAGCACGATACTCATAACATTTTGCATTATAGTGTATACTGCTGCAGCAACCCAGAAAATTACGACAAGATGCAGCAAAGGAGAAAATCTATGACCACCAGATAGATCTCTCAATATCAATCCAGAGAATGCTGCGTGAACAGCTATTACAGACACTACTAGAAAGCTTGTGATACTTAGGTCGTAGCTTACTGCAAATATAGGAATCTGAATTGGTAATCCTGCTAGTGTGACCTGAGACATTGTCTTGTTCAACATTGCCATCATCTGAACAAGTACTGCCATTGACATGGCAACTCCTATGGCAAGCCCATAAAGTATTCCAGTTATGTTAGACACAAGGCTTTGTCTCTCAGTTCTTAAGGAGAGTACCCTTGAAATGCTATCTGTTATAAGCCTGCTAACTAAGTCTGGATTTCCTCCTAGATTCACTGAGTCCACGAACATCTTAGTAAACGTCTGAATGAGCCAACTACCACTTTCGTCCATGAAGTACTCCCAAGATATTTCCTTGTTTATCCTAGTTCTTAATCTCTTATACAAATTCTTTATTAGAGGAGTGAGCTCCCCAAAGTCATGTGAAAGTACCCTTCCAACAGCTCCTGTGAGCCCCTCAGCAGACGCTATAGCAGCTGCTCCAAGAACTCTTATATATACCTCGTAGTTCTTGTCCCTATCCCTTACCTTTTTCTCATCCTTGTAGATCAAAGCACCTACTACGCTAAAAGGCAACAGCGAAGTGGAGATGAATAGAGGCCAATATTGCACGAACAATCCCGCAGGAACTAAAAAGTAGAAGAGTGTCCCTAGGACAAAAGACATAATAATGGTTATAGGAAGATAAAACCTTGTGAGCGTTTTATCAAACTCATACACTATGTGCCTTGGCTTCCCATAAAGGGACTCCTCAGGAAGGACTATTCTAAGAAGATAATATATAATGCCCTCCATAACCGCATATGCCATTATGCCAGAGAAGAGATAGACGAGGGGATCTCCCCCAGCAAGCACTGGGACTATTACTAAGAACGAAAGGAGGAACATTGTGGAGACCAACGTGGATACATATATCTCCCTAAGAATGCTCGCAAGCTCAAGAGATGTCCTATAGCGTGTCTCATACTCTACCAACATTACCTTCTGTTCCTTTTCAAGGAACTCACTTAAGTTCTCTCCTACTTCTATGGCAGAGGCAAGTCTCATCATGAAGTCTCTTAGGGTATCGCTTATAACTTCCTCGGCTATGAGTCTCAGAGATCTAGCAAGACTTATCTTCCACTTATCCACTAAGACTAGAACCCTAC
>QMTU01000131.1 GCA_003663585.1 Thermoplasmata archaeon | reverse complement strand
GTCCCTAGAGACTTTCACTTCAGCAGTCTCATTTTATCTGAAATTTAGAACAAGATCATGGACTAGAATTGAGGTCTAAGATTCAACCTAAACTTAAATATAGGATATGTGTTAAAGTTATCCAAAAAGTAAAGTAAGACGAATTAAAATTAAAATAAATGAAGAAGGAAGAATTCAGATCCAACCACGAAGCTTCATAGCATTATAGACTCTCTGAATAGCTCTCATATAAGTAGCTTCTCTCATCATGACCTTCTTCTCATTGCGTAGCTCATAGATCTCGTGGAATGCTTTTGTTAGTATTCTGTCTAGCTTCTCACGAACCTCCTCGAGTGTCCAGTAGTAGCCCATTCTGTTTTGTACCCACTCGAAGTACGATACTGTAACTCCACCAGCGTTGGCAAGTATGTCAGGTATTACAAGAACTCCACGCTCGTGTAGTGCTATGTCAGCCTCTGGAGTTGTTGGTCCATTTGCGGCCTCTGATATGATCTTAACCTTCTCCGATATCTTGTCAACGTTCTCCTTCGTTATCTGGTTCTCTAGTGCTGCAGGTATTAGTATGTCGACGTCATAGTATAGGGCCTGCTTGGGATCGTCATTCTTCTCCTGCGCCTTTGGATAAGTCACAACGGTCTTATTCTCAAGCTTCCACTTAATGAGGTCCTCTACGTCAAATCCGTCGGGGTTGTATATCGTTCCTTTTGAGTCACTAACTGCTACGATCTTAACCCCTAGCTCCTCTGCAAGGAACCTAGCGGAGTACTGTCCTACGTTTCCAAATCCCTGAACAGCTGCAGTTGCGTTCTTAGGATCTATACCCAGAACCCTCATTGCCTCACGAGTTACATAGAATACTCCACGTCCAGTAGCCTCAACACGTCCCTCAGAACCTCCAATCTCTAATGGCTTTGCAGTTATAACTCCGAATGCGTTGTATCCTACAATCTTTGAGTACTCATCAAACATCCACGCCATGATCTGTGGGTTCGTGTTCACATCTGGGGCTGGTATGTCCTTGTCAGGACCAATTATTGGTGATATTGCCCTAAAGTAAGCTCTTGAAAGTCTCTCTAGCTCTCCCTCGCTGAGCTGTTTGGGATCTACTATGACTCCACCCTTACCTCCACCGTATGGTATCCCTGCAGTTGCACACTTGTAGGTCATCCATAAAGCTAATGCCTTGACCTCATCAAGGGTAACATTGGGGTGGAATCTTATTCCTCCCTTAGCGGGACCTCTTGCTGTGTTGTGCTGTACTCTAAATCCTTTAAAAACGCGTATCTCTCCATTATCCATCTTTATGGGTATGTTCACTTCAAGAGCTTTCTCTGGCTGTATAAGGGCTTCAACTACATCCTCTCTGAGACCTAGCTTCTCTGCAGCATCCCTAACTTGTCTAGCAGCTATCTCAAAGGGATTTAACTCCTCTGGCATACCCTATCACCGATAGTCCATTTAGGTTAACACAGTATATGTTTGTCAACAGTAACTTAAAAATGCTTGCAGGGGAGCTTTTAGCTGTGATGTCAAAGTGCATGTTTTCACATTACACAAAAGCTATACTAACACGAGTTAAAGAGTAATTCTATAACGACTCAGCTCTTATGATGCAAACTTTAACCCTTCTTATCCTTGACCTATGAAATGCAAACTGATTAGGAATCTCAAAGAGATCTTTAATGATATGCGTTACCTTAAAGCCTTTTCTCTCTAAAAAAGAAACTACATAATCCCTTGAGTAAAAGTCATGGATAGTGTATATTATATTAGCAGTCTCCATAGCCTTTTCAAGAAAAATTCTGTCCATATGTCTAATCCTAGAGCCGAATGGCGGATTTTGCATGACAACATCTCCCCTAATCCTCAGTAACTTGACGTCAGAAAGTATGAAGTCAGAGTTTACGTCCAAGATCTTAGAGTACTTTCTTGCTACTAACAATGCCTCTATATCCACATCAACTCCGACAGAGTAGGAGGCTCCATAGAGAGCAGATGCTATTGCAAATCTTCCTGTACCACATCCAAGATCTACCACTATGCTTCCGTCCAGATCCCCAAGAACCTTAGCCATGTGAACTACTTCTGCAACAATCCTCCCTGGGGTTGTATATTGCTCTAGCAAATATTTTGGGTTTGGATGCCTTGGAATCCTTTCTACAATTATCTCAAGATCTTTCTTGCTCATCATGGCATTTCCATGAATTTCCAATCCTTAAATTTCCTACTAAGAGATAATAAAAGCTCTGTTCCAGTAATAATTGGCCTCTTAAACTTCAAGTAGTCATCGTAAACTATACGTGGGCACCCTATGATAACGAACACATCAACGTTTTTCATATAGTTTAGTACTTCTCCAATGTTCTCTAAGTGGATTATAGAGTACTCACGATTAAATTTTTTTAGAGCATTAACAACTGTTCTCAGAAGTTCCTCATTATACTGTCCAACTTTTGACGTCACTACGACTGAAAAAGACCTAGCTTCAGACGCTTTCATCATATGCGCTAATCTAACTCTTAAAACTCTTTCCCCAAGATCCCTAACGTCTTTTATCTCTCCTGTAATTGGATTAAACGCCAGTACTGGTTTTCCTATAGCTAAATAAACTGCAACAGGATGAAATGTACCATCACCGATAAAGATGTAGGCATCAACCTTTTCTGAAATACTTTTTGCTGAAGAAACATTACATCCTAAAACCTGTCCATCATAGAGTGCTCTTCCTGAGGACTTCCCTATGAAAACCTTTAGTCCATGTTTTTCTAATAGAGTCCTCACATATGCAAGAAGCTTTAAATATTGAACTGTAGTCACTAGCCCAACACTTTTAAAGCCCATAGACAGAATTTTTTTAGACAATTCTTCTATTAAGTCTTCTCTAACCTTCACCTCATAGAAAACCTCTATGAACTCCACATCGAATGGAATCTTAATTGTTGGCATCGGAGCATGACCTATGTGGATGATGAGATCACAGCCTAGTTCCTTGGCCTTCCAGTAGGGAATATCACAGGCTCCAAAACATGGATCTACGGACACTATGCCTTCAACACCTTCCATAATAATCCTCCGCGAGAGTTCATGTGCCAGATGAGTGAGCCCCTCTGGAACTTGTATAAAACAGCGCCTAGAGGATTTTTTATTACATATTTTTATAATTCTCTTCGTAATTTCATCTAAATCAACGAGCATTTTACTTTCCAAGGAGAGTCACCTCTGAACACTAATGGCAATCTTCACAAGAATTATGAGAGCTATGAGTTCAACGACCACTACGTATATAGGAGCATATCTTAGGACATTGCATTGATATAAGAGAGCTATGATTACATTTCCAAAAGTCCATGAGACTCCATATAGCACTCCATATATCCCATATGCATATGATCTTAGCTCAGTTTCTATTACATCTGCGATAAATGCCCTCATTACTGTCTCATAAAATCCCATAACTAATCCCCATAAGATAACGCCTACGATTATCCACACGTATGACCTAAGGAGGACAAGAGGGAGAATGGACATTATTACAATAGGCGTTATTAAG
>QMTU01000130.1 GCA_003663585.1 Thermoplasmata archaeon | reverse complement strand
CGTGTACTACGTCGAGGTATACGGATACGACGTAATAGATGGAAACTATGTGCTAACGTTCTTGTCAATACCTAAGGAGAATGGAGCTAAGATAGAGGTATCAGGAAACAGCCTAAGCGAGCCGATAACAATAAAGATTACCTACACTATAAACGTGCCAGGAACGGAGTTCTTGGCTAAGTACGGACTTAAGGGATACATCGTCGCTGACATAGATGGCTACAGCAATGCCATGGAGATACCGTTCACAGTAAAGGTCAAGCTCAGACCAATCGTGGACGTCACCACTGGCAAGGAGCCCATGAAGTACGTGGCACTTGTCCCAATAAGAGTGAAGATCCTTGATCCTGAGACACTAGAGCCTATCAAGGGAGCTCTAGTAGCATTCCAGCTTGAAGGATCTGCACCAGTATTCTACCTCACGGACGAGAACGGAATTGCAGGACCATATAGGCCACACAGAGCTGGCAACCTAACGATATATGCCTGGATTGGAGAAGAAAAGTACACGACAGTAGTGCCAGTAATGTATGACTCCGATGCACCCGTTATAGACAGCTACTCAATTAATGGACTAACATCAGACATATATGTAAACGGAGATACCATAAACGTCAAGGCAACAGTACACGATCCATCAACGTTCGTCTATAAGATTGTAGTTAAGCTCGACGGCAACGAGGTATACACCACGTCAGACGCTGCGGAAGGAGTTACAGGATTTGACACGACAGTAGACATAAGCAGCCTATCTGATGGCGTACACGAAGTAACAATAGAGGCCTATGATTACTACGTGTACCTATATGAGGCAGGATTACTTCCAGGAGACATTGCCTCAACGTTCAGCGTGGACGCTCACAAGGCCGTAGTGACAATACCGTTCGTCGTTGACAGGACGGCACCTAAGATACTGATACTAGAGCCTAAAGAGGGATTCTACTTTGCATCATCAGAGATAACAGTCATTGGAAGAGTCTCTGAGGAGTACCTTGCAGCAGTCTATGTAAACGGCGAGCAGGTAAGCGTAGATCCTGAGACGCTTACGTTCACTGCCACAGTAAAGCTTGTTGAGGGCGCTAACACGATAACTGTAACTGCCGAGGACCTTGCAGGAAACGTCGGAACTGCAACAGTCACTGTGTATAAGGTGAGCTCAATAGGCGTGTACTACAATGGAGAGCCTCTCACTACGATGACCACTGGAGAGAGCATAGAGGTCACGGTAGTCGTGAACATAACGGGCGAGGAGATAAACCTCACGAACGTCACCATAACAGCGCCAACGATAATAACGGGCTTCGAGGACAAAGTAGTAATATTCAAGTACGGCGGCGTCACATACCTTGCGGTTAAGGATGGAGTCTCCGCTGAGGTTAACGGACAGGCACTTGAAGAGGCCACGCCAGAAGTGGCAGTAGAGGGATACAAGTACTTCACCTATCCGAAGGACTATGAGATAACCGATGAGATCTACGTGGAGTTTACAGATGGCACTAACGCAACGTACAGCGCAGTTAATAACAACGCCGGAGTGGACTCATTCCCAGTTAAGCTAAAGGTCACGGATGGCACATTCGAGCCATTTGAGATCACAGTAGACGTGCAGGGTCTCACCCTTGCAACAGCCGTGAACACTGTAACGCTAAGCGGTGGAGTAATACCGCTGTATCCATCGATCTATGACGTAAGCCTCTACTACTACCTTGACGGCAAGTTGGTAGAGGCCAATCAGACACCTGCATGGCTTGGAGACTACGACGTGAGAATGCCAGAGGTAGAGGATGAGACCGTAGTGCCAGTTGTGGCCATGTACGATGACTCCATAGCAACACTGCTTATAACGGTCAAGCCTGGAGTCCTGTCAATAGAAGTGGAGAACCCCAACAGATCCTGGACTGAGAGCAACTACTTCGCTAAGGCAGGAGAGACCTTCTACGTGTATGCCTACCTTGACGATGAGCCCGTAGAGGGAGCAATAGTAATGCTCACGTCATACTCCGGCAACCTAGTACTCACTGCAACCACGAACGAGAGCGGAGTTGCAACGATAACAATACCTGAGGACTACACACAGCCAGACGTTCTCAGGATGTCCGTGTCATACACGTTCAAGGTAGGCTACGGATGGTTCGCATATTATGACGTGCCTAGGCAGACGTACTCATACATAATCCTCAACGACTTTGACCAACTTGAGATACACGTCTACAAGCCGGACGGCAGTGAGGTAACTGAGGGAAGCACGATACAGCTGCCTGTCGACTACCTCGACGTGAAGGTATACCTCGCCGGCATGGAGCTCTTAGAGCAGCCACGCCGCGGACCTAAGGTTACGGTGATCATACCTGAGACTGGAGCTACATACTTCGCTGAGTACATTGGAGACGGAGTATGGAGGATCCCAGGAGATGTGTTCGAGGGACTTACGGGCACTGTGAAAGTGCTCATAAAGGCAGGATACTCGTATGACTTCCCAGGATACTTCAACGACATAGCACTTCACGGCACCTTCTACTTCAATGTTTCCTCATCAGCATCAGCAACGGCATCTGAGACAATAGAGGTCAACGTGACCCCGACAGTTGAGGACACCACAACCACGGCGACTACAACCACGGAGACCACGACCATGAATTCAGAAGAGGATAGCACAGTAACATACAGCTTTAACAAAGAAAAGTTGGATCCAGAACCAGTTCTACCAGGATTCGAGTCATTTGCTGCAGTTCTTGGAATTCTAGGAGCGCTTCTTCTTTACTTCTTTAGGCACTGACCCTTCTCTTTGCCTTTTTTAAAATATTTTTAGGATTCAAGTGAAACTTCTATATAGTAAAATGTTCTCATCTACTTCTTATGTGAGCACAAAAACCTCTTATCCCCATATGGCCACATTTTTAAGTGTCAACTCGAGGAAGAGGTTTATGCAGGCTCCAGTTTCAGAGGTCACGGTCAGGGACTTTAGGGAAGATGATCTTAGAAGGATTTATGAGATAGAGGTTTTATCGTTTAAGTATCCATGGTCCATGAGAGCGTTCATTGCAGTCCAAAACATGGGTGCGAAGATTGTTGTCGCAGAGCACAGAAACTATGGGGTTATTGGGTTTGCAATATTTCGCGTTGAACGCACAAGGAGTGCGATTCTGGGGCATCTTATGAACATAGCAGTACATCCTGAATTTAGAAGAAAGGGCATAGGGAGCTTGCTCCTAAGAACATTTGAGGAAAAGTGCACTAGCAGGGGTGCTGAGTACGCGTACTTAGAGGTGAGAATTTCGAACACAGCTGCAATAAGCTTCTATAAGAAGCACGGATATAAGATCTGGGGGGCTAGGAAAGGTTATTATAGTAACGGCGAGGATGCCCTGATAATGATCAAGAGATTAAGGTAGGGCTATGACCCTTTTTCGCTCAAGTGAGCTACCCCTCTCTTAAGGGCGGGGCTTCTCCCGTTCCACTCGCATTCATGGCAAAGCTTTATGGGGGAGGGTAGGGCTGGCTCACGAGTGCCCTATCCAGCTCCTCTTAGTAAGGAGCGGGCTAGAGTAATGGCAGGG
>QMTU01000129.1 GCA_003663585.1 Thermoplasmata archaeon | reverse complement strand
ACTCTAGAGTTAATGATACCATAGCAAGCCTTGAGAGGAGAGGCTTTGTTGAAGTAAACATAGGTGAGAGAAAAGTATTTGTGGCTTTACCACCAAACATAGCATTTTCTAGGCTCATAAATGAAGTAGAACTCCTAAGAGATAAAGTAGAGGATTACCAAAAGGGTTACGTAAAGGAGGAGAAGCCATTTATCCTCCATTTAAGAAGGACTACAGACTTTCCAACATTTATAGATGAGATCCTTAAGAGAACCTCGCACGAAATTACCATAGTTCTTCCTGATGGTGCTGAACATTTGCTTGACGTATTATCTAAAAACAGCGCTATAGATTACATCACAGTAGTTGTAGTTTCAAAGAGGCCTGTGAGCTTCAGCTATACAATAAACTACGTCGTAGAAGATCCAGGAGATAATGTCCTTATACTTTCTGACGCAAAAAATGTGCTTATGATGCCCTACATTTCATACAAGTACGGTGGAAGGACTAAAGTGTTGGGATTTTATACAAACTATAAGGAGGTTTCATGGTATGTATATTCTTACATAAGAAAACTTGCAGAGACTGCCAAGGATGTGAGGATTCATAGAACATATACTCCAAAATTTGCGTGCCTATTTAACGCAATATCATTTTACAAAAATGCCTCTAAGAGAAGAGTGAGAGCAATAATAAGAAGAACTACAAATGGGGAAATAAGGACTATAATTGGGGACATAATAAGTGTCCAAGAAAACTTCGTAAATAATATCACCATAAAAACAGAAGAAGGAGAGGAATATGTTATAGGGGGTCTTTTTTCCGTAGTAGAGGACTGGGAGGTACTTACTGTAGAGTTCCTCTAGGGCCAAATGAAATGTTGTGGTTGCCCGCGTCCTATATTTAAGTAATGGGCGCGGGCTTCCCCCTCTCGCGCATCATTATAATCAGCACGTCATTGGAGGCGACATTGACGAGCACCACGGAGCCCGCCTTACGAGGGATGTATTATCCTGCCTCTGTTGGCTATCCTGCCGTCATCGAGGCAATTAATCTAATATCCTATTCCTCCCTCATTTAAATGTTTCCAATGGTTACCGAAAATACTATTATACTTATCTAACGAAATAGTCCTAAAAGAGGTGGAAGTTTGTGTCACGTTTGATAAGTAAGGTGTTCCCTGTAGTAGTGATCCTGATAGTTTTGATGTCATCCTCAGCAGCTCTTATGAAAGCCGAAAAAGAGGAGCCGTTATATGTTGCCATAATATGGCATCAGCATCAGCCCTTCTATGAGGACTTTGAGGGAAAGTCCTTCATGCCGTGGGTGAGATTACACGCAGCAAAGGATTACTTTAAGATGGCATGGCTTTCTGAGCTATACCCAGAGGTACATACTACAATAGATCTCACAGGGTCTCTGTTGATACAGCTTCAAGATCTCATGAGTGGAAAGGCCATAGACCAGCGATATGTTATCTCTGAAAAGCTCGCTAAAGGTGAGCCCTTAACCATGGACGAGAAGTGGCTAATGCTTCAAGTTCCTGGTGGGTTCTTTGACATAAATTGGAACAATATTGTATACAAATATGATAGATATCTAGAGCTTAAGGAAAAGCGAGATCAAGCATTTAAGCTCTATGGAGCTCTTCCAGGGAAGGCTAAGATAGAGAACATAACGAACTACTTTACGGCACAGGACTATCTTGACCTAGCAGCAGTGTTCAATCTCTACTGGATGAATCCATTAGTTGTCCAAAAGATGTATCCAGACCTATGGAGCATATGGGACAAGGGTAAGTACAGATCAGAAGACCCTAACTATAAGCCCTTTACACGTGATGACCTCGCTAAGATTCTAAATGCCCATATAGACCAAGTCTTTAAGACTATAGACGAACACAAAAAGCTTCAGGAGATAGGAATCATAGAGGTTATAACGACGCCATATACTCATCCCCTAAGCCCGCTTCTTGTGGACTTTGGTTGGGAGGATGACCTTAGAATTCAAGTGAGAAAAGGAATAGAGATATATGAAAAGCTCTTTGGAACAAAGCCTTATGGAATGTGGCCGCCAGAGGAAGCACTAAATGAAAAGGTTCTGGAGGTGTTTAGCGACTACAACATCACGTGGACAATTACTGATCCTAGGGTTGCGGCGTATGCAGATCCCACGTTCCTACAGGGAGGTAAGCCAAATTACTATAAGATAACAACGCCATATTATGTTGATTTTGGCAATGGAAAGAGGATATACGTGTTCTTTAGGGACTGGGTACTTTCCGATAAGGTGGGATTTCAGTACTCTGGGTGGTCTGCGGATAGCGCAGTAAATGACTTTGTGAACACAATACTCTCAGTGAAAGACCAAGTAGGAGGGGGAAAGATACTTGTAATAGCCCTTGATGGAGAGAACGCCTGGGAGCATTATCCAAATGACGCAACAGACTTTCTAACAAAATTATATGAAAAGCTTTCTGATCTCCAAAGCAAAGGGCTGATAAAGACTGTGACAATAAGGGAGTATCTTGAGAAATATGGTGGAAAGGATAAGGCCATAGAGTTTCCATCTTCAGAGGTAAGTGTGTTAGATCTATCTGGTAAGGACATATATTCCATCAGTGGATATGAGAATTTGCCAAGGAAGACATTAGTTCAGAAGTTCCCAGAGGGATCGTGGGCAGGAGGAGATTTAAGCACTTGGATCGGTGAGCTTCAGGAGAACAGAGGTTGGATGTATCTTAAATGGACCAGAGACGTGCTATACAATTACGTAATATCAAAAGGCTGGTCTTGGACAGATGTTAAGAGCTGGGATGAGGGTGCAAAGAGGGCGCTTGAGGCGCTTCTTAGGGCAGAAGGATCTGATTGGTTCTGGTGGTATGGAAGCGATCAGAACTCAGGGAACGATAAGGGATTCGATCAGTTATTTAAATATTATCTGAGAAGTGTTTTTAAGAGTATTGGCTTGAAACCTCCTGAGTACACTCTCACAGAGTTCTTTCCGGATGGATCTCCATATGGATTTGCATATCCCCTAAGAGAGGATAGCGGACCAGTATCTCCTAAAATTAATGGGGTAATAGACGATGTTGAGTGGCATAATGCGACGGAGTACCTGTGTGAGGGAGTGATCTCTGAGATGCTACTTGGTACGGACGAAAGCGCAGTATACGTTGGGATTAAGTTCTCAAAGGATGTGGAGGAGTATGGCATTGTAATAGACATCTCTAAGAAGATGCCAGAAAAAACGAACCTTCTGGACTACTATAGCCTATCACCCGGCTTTGCTGTAGAGTACTCCATAGTGGACGGAAACGTTTACAAGGCATCTACCTTAGGGAGTCCAGGTAACTACGGAAGCTATAATGAGTCCTGGGAGAAAGTAGGCTCTATTGAAGTTGCAAAGACTAGTACAGGATTTGAGGCAAAAATACCATACGACATAATTGGAGTATCAGGAAAAACTGAGATCTACGTAAGGGTATCCGTGAAAGTTAATGACACTTTCTATCTAGCGCCTGCTGAGTATCCAGCAAAGACGTTCTCAAGAACTGCAGTCTCATTAAAGCCTGTGTTTGTATATGATGATCCCGAAGGGGATGACAAAGGTCCTGGAACGTATACATATCCTAAGAATGACGT
>QMTU01000128.1 GCA_003663585.1 Thermoplasmata archaeon | reverse complement strand
GGATAAAATGACAACTTATATAATATCATCCTTTCTTTTATGTGTACTAGACGTATAGGAGAGGTCGTGGCCCATGGACATAAAAGACTCTGCCATGAATATCTTACTTTCCAAGAACTATCATAAAACCTTTATAGTACCTATAACGCTGCTGATCACGTTCATCATCCCACTTTTCCTTTTAGTCTATATTACCCAGAACTACGGAGAAGAGCTTGAAGTTAAGCTCAAACTTGTGATAATCCTCCTAATTTTATCTGCTTTAGTCTCTAGCTATGGAATGTACACAATGTCCTACTATAAAATTAAACCAAAGACGCTGGCTACTTCAACAATATTTGGGGCACTTCTCAGCTCAAGTATTTGGTGGGGAATGCTCTTTCCTCCATTCCTCTACAAAATAGTTCCTATAATGACTGCCCTGACATTTTATTTTCCTGGAGGGATCATTTATGCAGCTCTAGTATCTGCAACTCTCAATGAAGGATCCAGAACTGAGAGCTTTTACATGATGTTAGTATATGGCATAATTTCAGAGCTCATTTATCCGAATCCTTTATGGATTCTCTATTATCTGGGATGGGGATCCTTACTTCAACTTGTTAAGAACTCTTTAAGTATGTATAAAAGAAGCTATTTAGCTATAGTACTTCTTTCGTTCTTGTTCGGTTATGTAGGAGCTGCTCTTGCGAAGTGCTATATAATAGTAAACTGGGGAAATTGGGATCCTCTCTTTAAGTCTATACCTGGATCTCTTATTGACGGGTTATTTTCTGCATTAGGTGGAGTTATTGGCTATAGAATTGGCGTGACGATTAGATCTTTACCAGTGTAAGAGAGGTGATCTATATTATGAGGGAGAAAATATTTGCTGCACTTTTTGCAATATTTTTAGCTACAACAATAGCACTAGGTGCCTTGTACTACATGGAGCACTCGAAGTACTTGGAGTTACAGGAGAGGTACACAAACTTAGAGAAAGCGCTTAATGACCTAGAGAATAAATATCAGGGCTTCATAGATGAAATAAAAGACTATCAAAAGAGTTTCGTTAAGACAACAATACCTGTATATAATGAAACTGGGACTTTAGTGGGATATGAAACAATATATGTTCCCACAAAAACAATATCAGTGGAAAACTTTACACTAAGTGGAGTCTCAGGTCTCATAAGAGTGACTGTCATGATACAATACTCTAACAATAATTACACTATCTCTACAGTCTACGTCGTTAACGGTAGTGATGCGCTAGCTGCTACTATAAGTGCAGCTAATGTGGATTACACCCTAGGGGCTTATGGTGCTTTTGTTAATGGTATAAATGGTGTCTATGGAAACTGGACAAGTGAGGGCACATGGTGGTCTTTCTGGTATTGGGATGATAAGTCAAAGAGCTGGAAGTTATCTAATGTTGGCCCATCCGCCTACAAAGTACATAATGGATCTATAATTGCTTGGGTCTTCACAAAAGGTTATCCTCCTGAAGACATGCCATCCTACAAACCATCCTCGTAATTATTCTATTATATTTTTATTGGAGCTCCTGATCCTTTTCTTCTTATTCTTCCAAACTCATTTGTCTCTAGAAGTACCTTTGCATTAAAGACAGGTCCGTCCTTACATACCAAATAACCATTAATTGAGCACGTTCCACACACTCCTAGTCCGCATTTCATATATCTTTCAAGTGATATTTGAGCCTCCACTCCGAGTTCTTCGCTTAAAAGTGCTACCTTATAGAGCATCTTTTCTGGCCCACAAGCTACTATAAGATCATAATTTTCCTTCTTACAGAACTCATTAAATAGGTCTATAACAGTGCCGTGATATCCTAAGCTTCCATCGTCGGTAGATATATAGGCTCTAACTCCCATATTTCTTAATTCATTGATAAAAGGCACCATCTTAGAAGATCTAGCACCTAGAAATAGCTCAAAATCTTTTTTAAGAGATAATGCATGATAAACAGCAGCTAGAATAGGAGCAGCCCCGCTACCACCAGCAAGGAATGCTATGTGATCATAGTCCTCCATAGAAAAGCCATTTCCAAAGGGTCCTTTAATGCCTATTTGATCCCCAATACGCATTTTGTGGAGCTTAGAAGTAGCATCCCCAACTTTAAGGACTGTAATGGAAGAGTATCCCCCAACGTTTATCCTTGAAAGGCTCATTGGGATTTCATCTACTCCAGGTATCCATACCATAATAAACTGACCAGGCCTTGCTTTTGAACAAAGATCATCGTGGAAGTAAAATGACTTAATATCCTTAGCTTCTTCTACGATCTTCTCAATTTTAACAACCCTGTGCATTGGTTTAAACCCCCTAGATATAATACCTGATTAATTAATACCAGTGAGGATTTCCTGTAAGGATACTTGGATTGCCAAAGACTTGTCTCTCAGTAGTCTGAGGTTATTCAGGGCTCGTTAGGTTTGCCCGTCATCTGAGGGGATTATGCTTGTCTCATCTTTACGTGGACAGAATATTTAAATGTTTCTCACTTGTTAGCGTTACCCCTATACTAGAGGACAGGCCTTATCAGCAATAGTTCGTAAATGTTTCATTAAATTTGAATTGTGCAATGTAAAGATGTTTTAAGAGAATGCACATTCATAAAGTATTAGTAGTGAAATTCACAGTGAAATGCTATGCCAAGAAAAAGATCAAGGTGGGTCTATAAAATCGTTAGAGAGAGGGTAGAGATTCTTATTAACCTAGCAAGGGATTTAACAAAAAAGGGAGATATAGATCTTGCTAAAAGTTATGTTAAGCTGGCAAGGAGAATATCAATGAAATATAATTATAAAATACCTAAGGAGTACAGGAGATTCATATGCAAAAAATGTAACTCATACTTACTTCCAGGAAGGACAGCAAGGGTTAGGATAAACAGAGGAAAGGTTACTATAACGTGCATTATCTGTGGAAATGTGAGAAGGTATCCTTACATTAAAGAGAAGAAAGCTAAGAAATTACAAGTAGAGGCTTCTAGAAAGGAGTTGTAGGAAAGTGTATCAATCTAAAGTATCTGATGGAAAGGTCATAAAGAGCTTTTTAAGCCCATGGTCCCTTAAATGGGTAATAAGCATACCAACCATTGTATTTTATCCTTATTCAATAAACCCTAGAACCAGGTTATTTAGAGAGTTCAGTTTTTTTACTGAGTGGAGAAAAAAGAATCATTCCCTTGTAAGAACTCCAAGAGTGTTAAAAGTAGATTACACACATTTAACGCTTGTTAGAGAGTATATTGAGGGCAATAGTGTACATAATCTTGGAATAAAAGGTTTTGAGCTTTTATTCAAAGCATTAGCATTTATACACAAAGAGGGTTGGACGTTAGGCGATCCTAAACCAAGCAATTTTTTGGTAGACACTAATAATCGTATTTTTGTAATAGACGCAGAGCAAGCAGTAAAAACCGATAACATTAGATATATGGCATGGGATATAGCTCTTTTACTCCTTATGACAAATGTATATGCTACAATTAAAGGAAATATTTTAGAATTTGATCCAAAGTATTTGCTCGAGGAATACTTATCAATTAACCAGAGAAACTCTGTTGCAAGATTTTCTTTAAGGTATTTTGAAAAAATCAGATCCTTTAGGGAAAATATAATGAAATATATGTATCTG
>QMTU01000127.1 GCA_003663585.1 Thermoplasmata archaeon | reverse complement strand
TTTTCTCTCTTCAGGCATTTTCTATCACGACCCCTCCAGCTTCCTCGACCTTCTTCTTAGCCAGAGGTGTTGCTGCAGGGACTATTACCTTTATAGGCCTTGTGATCTTACCTCCACCTAATAGTTTGTCATAGCCAAGCTCCTTTAAGTTTATTTCCTCCTTGTCTGGAAACAGGTGATCAAGATCTCCTACGTTTATCGTCTTAATTTCCCTTATAAGCCTGCCAGGCCTCGCCGGCCACCCGTACTTTCCTAACGTCTCCCGCTCGTACTTCCAGTAGTATATGAACTTGTGATTAAATGATCCTGCACGACCTCTCCCACCACGGTTTCCAGCTCCTCTTGGCTTGTCCTTTCCATGACCATGAGTCCTAGACCCTCTTCTCTTCTTAGTCCTATCCCTAACCATATCACATCATCCTCCTAAGCAGATCGTTTATTGCAGATCCCCTATATCCTAGGTCTCCTCCCACTTTGTAAGGCCTCTTAGTGGACCTAAAGCCTCCGCGGGGTGGTGCCAACCTAAACACAGGCTTGACATCGGGCAGATCCTTATACCTCACTTTTCCCTCTATTAACGCCTTTGCAAGCTCTCTTACATTTTCAAACCCAATCTTCTGTGCGTACTCGTCAGTTATCGGCTTATCGCCTATGAGCCTGCCTCTCTTCCTTATGAGTTCCTCGAGAGTTTCTAGGTCTACTTCTCCCCAGGTTATGTAGTCCTTAGCCTTTCTGAGCATTCCCATATGCGTCTCGTCGTTAGGCACTAGGACACAGTGGTATTTCCTCACAAGCCTTAGATGTCTCAGCGTCTCCTGTATGTCCCTTCTAACTCCGATAATGCCTCTGATTCTAATGACAGCATACAACGTCATTGCCCTTCACCCTTTTCTACCAATTTTAATGCCTTAGAAATGCCAGCCGCAGGTCCCTCAACAATCCCAAGTCTCTCTATGTCCTCCTCATCGATCTTCACTCTTACTGTCTCCTTAAGGGCCTCAAATGTTGCCATCACAAAGTTGTAAGTTGTCTTCGTGTGCCCACGAGTAAACGTCCAAACGTCCCTCACTCCTGCAAGTCTGAGCACGGGCTTTATGGTGTCTGCTGCAACTAAACCTACACCACGTGGCGCTGGCTTAAGCCAGACTTCAACGGATCCCATTTTTCCCTTAACTGTAAAAGGAACGCTGTGAGGAGTTCCACATCCACACTCCCAAGAGCCACATCCTCTCCTAATGTATATTATGTTCATCTTTGCCTCTCTCTCCGCAATCTGCCTGGCCCTTAAGAACTCCTTCGCCTTGCCAGCTCCTACTCCTATAATTCCGTCCTCATTACCAACTACTACAGTGACCCTTATCTTGTTCCTTCTTCCAGAGTCCGTCATCCTCTGAACTAAGTTCGTCTCCACAACTTCCACCTTCAGCTGATCCCCCAGTAGGTAATCCACGATCTCCGGCTCCTTTATTGGTACTCCCATGAGAAGTATTTCCATGATGTCCGTAATTTCTCCCTCATAAACCATTCTTCCAATCTTGGTCTTAGGCGTCCACCCGCTGACATCATATGAATATCTAAGCTCAGCGCCCATGTCAACCTACCTCCTCCTTGATCCTATCAAGGACACTCTCAAACATCTTCACTACTTCCTCAGATATGTGCTCTCCACGTATGCGCTCATCCGATGGAAAGATATCATCACCATGAGGCACATCTAAACCCGCATCTAGAGCTCCCTTAAGCGCTGCGAATATCTTGGCACCACGAACAGGTCTGTGAAGGCCTATGTCGAGGATTGCCTCTTTTACTCCCTTGCTGAGTGCTCTCTTTGCAGCAAGATATCCCACAAGATATGCCGCTGGAGTGTTCTTTCCACAACCATTCCATCCGTACTTGACGAGATCCTTGCTATCGGCACATGCTATAACCCTGTCTCCCTTAGGGTCGTACTCTATGAACTGAACTATTATCCTCCTTAATGTCTTCCTTACGACCATTCTTGGTTTTCCTGATTTAAGGAGCGCTAATCTCTTTCTGTAGTTAGTCTTACCTTCTCTCCTTCTTCTAAATGGTACTTTATAGGTTGGTCCGTGCGCCATACTTCATAGCCCCCTTTGTCTTAGAAACTCCTCTAGCTTCTCAGGAGGTGCCAGCTCCTCACTCTTTATGTGAAGTATGAGGTGAGATCTATCCTTAAACATTCCTCCCTTTGCCCTCATGTAAAGTACTCTGTAGGTGTGCCTGTCTATTACTCCTGCATCCCTTAGCTCTCTTAAGAGCCTCCTTATGGCCCTTATCCTCATCATCCACTGTACCTTCCTAGGCATTCTAGCAGTTCTCTTCCCTTTTATGCTGCCAGGACCTCTCTTCCTTCCCTTAAGTCTCTTCTTAAACTTGGCTCTCCAGCGTCCTCTTGAAGTCCCCTTAACCTGTTTCTTCCTTATAACTCCCTCTTTAATGAGCTTCTTTACGTCCTCCCTTGTAATAGCACTTTCCACCTCGTCTATCCTGTCAGGGTCAATCCATACCCTGTTCACACCACACTTAAGTATTGACGCTGCAAGTCTTCTTTGAAGCTTAAGATCAGACATGATCCTGCACCTCACTCCTCAATAACCTCATATCCTAGCGTTTTAGCCTCCTCTATTATGGCCTCTCTTTCCTCTTGATCAAGTCCCTCATATGGCTTTATAACATCAGTCTCAGGATTTGCCCACTTCAAGTCATGAACAGCATGTGCTATGAAGAGCACCTTATTATCAGCGTGAGGTCTCAGATATCTTGGATTAAGAACCCTTATTCCGAGTTCAAGGGCTCTTCTCTCTATTTGAATGCGCTTATGTCTACCAACTGTGTGTGCTATCCTAGCGGCCTCTGTCTTTGGATCTATTTTTTCAAGATCGTTGACGTTGTGGACTAGTATCTCCTTAAACCCAGATGGATGGAGACCACGTACTATCCTTGGAACTCTGTATCCTATATCAACCATTGGAGGCTTGTGCGCGAATCTCTTTCTCATCTTATTGTGAAGTCCTTTAGGTTTACGCCATGAGGTTCCTATCCTCTGAACCTTGTGAGAGTCATATCTGATGAAGTCCGGCATCTTGGCCTTCATCCTCTCTCTAAGCCTTAAGTATCTCTTAATATTCTCAGGGAGCTCTGGTTTTTTCTTCGGGACGTGAGCTATCATTTTTTACTCACCCTTGCTAACTATGTAAATGCCATCCTGGAACTTCCTAATATCGAATCCCCTAACGCGTGTTGCGAGCTCTATGTTAGCGGCAGTTTGTCCTACCTTCTCCTTGTCAATCCCAGATACAATGACCTCCTCCCCTTTTACCTCAACTTTCACTCCGGGGAGTATCTTAGCATACCTTGGAGCCCTTTCTCCAAGGAAGTTCTCTATGACAACAGTATCCCCTTTGACTGTGACCTTCATTGGGAAGTGCGCGTAGACAATCCTGAGCCTGTATGTATAACCCTTTGTAACGCCCTTTATCATGTTCCTTATGTGAGCTGCTATTGTTCCAGTCATTGCGGCATCCCTTCTACGCGGCAGTATCGAGTCCACGACAACGTTGTTATCCTCTATTTTAATCCTCACCCTCGGATGATAGAGCTCCTTCTCTATAGTGCCCAGTGGACCCGACA
>QMTU01000126.1 GCA_003663585.1 Thermoplasmata archaeon | reverse complement strand
TGATAACCCCTTCATCAAATCTGTAATTGCACAGAGGGCTATTCTCGACTATATATCCACAGATCAAAATGCATCTGCTTATTTTGAAAGAAATATGAAGTCTGTAGCGGATGACTCTTCTGGTTATAAAAGACTCCTTAAAGTACTCTTCGGCGAAGACCATTTCAAGGAAATTAGCAAATTAATTGAAGAGGGAGAGTATATAAGAGCACATCAGCTGAATCCAATGCTTCTAGATTATTTGTGCCAGATCTTCAGGAAGGATACTATTGAAGAGTTGCTAGAAGATAAAGATATTGTAAACTCTATTGAAGATTTCATTAACAATATATTTATACCCAGAATCAGGTCATCAGAAGTCTCTAGAATGACCCAGTTCTTTGATCATATAAAGATGGCGCATCTGTCTGATATGCGGTACACTGAACCAACAGTCTTAGTAAAGATTACAGCCTTCAGAGCACGTGATGGAAGACCCCTAACTAGGCAGAGAGAAATATCAATGATTCTACTTGGAGCCACTAGATATGCTCTAACAACATACAGAGGAATTACGTTTGAATCATCACCTGAAGGGTGATGCGTATGAACGTTGATCAAATAATTAAAAAATATCTTCCACGCCACATAATGGCTATGGTACATCATAGAATACTCAACCCAAGCACTGCGAAAAGAATGATAGAGCTAATAGAAAAGGGGAGCTACAGTTTTATGCAACCAACAACGATCAGGCTACTTCTTGAAGGAGATATTTTCGGCCTAGATCTCTTCTACTGCCCTAATTGTGGCACGGTTAAAATAGCACCTAGACGCCTACCAGTAAAATGTGACGTATGTGAAACTGAAATGGTTCAAGCTCCTATATTCGTTCCATATATTAGTGAATCTTATTATCCACGTGACATCGGTAATGATCCAAACTTAGCCTCATTCTCACTTCATTCGAGAGAGATGCAACGCCTCCTGAGATGCTGTGTTAGACGTAGAGAATACAGGGGTATGAGGATACTTGATCCTCAAAGACCGCTGAGATCCTTTGCCTGGGTATGTCCTCCTAATCTCTGGGAGATAGAGTGTCCGTATCGCAGGATATTCAAGACAAGAACCGGGGCAGAAATACCTGTATGTTGTTACGACCCCTACAAGAAAGATCATTTCAGCAACAAATGCAAAGAATTAGGCTATGTACCTATCAGTGCAAGTAGAGACTTATTAATAAGAAGAAGCCGTGTCACATCAGCATGGAGAACAATATTTACTTTCAGGATTCAGCATCCGGTAGAAGGAGTTTCCAAGCCATTAACAGCATCCATTCCTTATGTGGAAAGCGCAGAAGAGAAACCAATAATAGATCCGCTTATCAGCAAGAGGTTCGGAAACCTAATTAGACTCAGTTACACAGAAAACCTCAGCCTAGTACAGCTAGCATTAGGTGTAAAAATAGGCGTTCCCGAAACACCCACACGTAGCAAAGTTATACTGCCATACATAGAAACAGGGCCACATGGATCAGCTGTTTTAAAGCTTTATTACAGAAGGCTTGAAACTGCCGGGATAAAGATAGAACTAGACATGAACCACTATCCTGGATATGAAGAAATGAATTTAGAAGAGCGGAAAGAACTGCACAACAAAGGCGCCGTTCTTGTTCACACTTTAATACATGCTATAATAAAGTTCTTGCCACTCTATACTGGTGTTGAGGCGTCCAAATTCTTTGAAGCCTTGGACTTCAGCCTCGAAGATCAGGGGGTAATTATTGGGTACGTATACGACAACTCAGAAGGCACACGAGGTGCTACAAAAAGAGTTTTAGAAGATGCCGGAAAAGCGTATAGGCTTAATCAAGATTTTGAAGCACATGTACTGAGCTCTGCAACCTGTCCGCTAAATTGCAAACATGCTTGCAGGGCCTGTCTCTTTCTAGAACGATGCATATGGCTTAATCGGGGACTAGACAGACACATGCTTATCAGAGGGATATAATCGTAATGCAGGATCTGCATACAAAAATAATTAACCTAATTAGAGAACATCATGGAATGGCGCATTTTAAAGATTTTTTAAATTCTATAAATGCAGACAAGAACGATATAATCCTAGCTCTTCTAGAATTAGAGTATCAGGGCAAGATTAAAAGAAAAGAAACAAACAGATATGTTCCTTTTACCTCTGCTACATGGGTATTAGCCGACGAACAAGGTCAGACCCCAACTGAGGAAAAATGTGTTTATTCTATAGTGATTTCCCTACCTCAGAATCTCCCTACTAATGTCAGAAACATTCTTGAACAGACTATATACAGCGGTGCATCTCAGATACCGTTGCTTAAATATGATGAAGCATATCAGGCAGTTTTTAAACGTGCACAAAATGAGCTACTGATATCATCTCCTTTTATTGATCAAATCCTGCTCTACTATCTTAACGAAACGCGGGCACGAAAAATACTGCTTCTTACAGATGATATAAAGAATGTACTTGTTAAAAAGATTAGCAAGACTCTGCCACATGTCAAGATAAGGACATTAGCTCAATACAGTGGGAGCAGTAAAATGCTTGGAGTTCATGCCAAATTAATAATAGCGGATAAAGAAACTGTACTGCTGGGAAGTGCTAATATTTCATCGGTTCATTTAGTATATGATTTAGATATAGGAATCCTCTTTTACTGCAGGAAGCTCGCACATGAGCTGTCCAAAATATTTTATCTGCTGTGGGAAAATGCGGATCCCGTATCCACCCATTAATCTTCTTCAAACAAACATTATCGCTCACATAAGAGATTTTTTATACTCTGTCTGCATAGGTAAAGAGGACCTACGTGAATGCATAGAAAACGCACCTGATAAATCGTCTAGAGGAATATCATTAATTATTAGAAACACTATGCATATTCTTAAGAAGTGCCTTCCTAAAGAGAATATAAGCTTATCACTAGAACTATCACGAGCACCAGCGATATATATGAATACCGGAATATGGCCCAAAACCGGGCGCAAGTATATAGATGTAATCTTTGTACCAGGTTCCTACAGCTTTTTCAGATCAAAATTCAGTATAGAGACTTACGAAGCCATGCCGAAAATAGCCCTTATAAGCGGGAAATTTAGGGTATATTTATTCTTCAGACGGGCTAGGCCCGTGCCACACAACAAACCTGTTATAAGCATGGGTGATCCGGACTACGTATATACGGTTGCCGCCAGGCTTTTTCTCAGCTCAAAGTCTCTATTTGAAATACTCAGCGGTGAAAGTGATGCTGCTTTCCAACATTATGTTACAGCGAAAATCATGGGCAGACACACTATTGTTAGGCCAGCATCTTTTGAATGTCGTATTAAGAATATGATACCCCTAGATCTGGCCTCCGGATATGTTCTGTGTGAAACGAGTGATGAAAGGGAAGTACTTGTATACTACTCTTCAGAGCTTCCAATATTTGAACAGCTAGAGCACCTGTCTTTCAGCACTGGTGACAGGACTATTATTGTGTCTCTAGCTCCTGTTGGGCCTATGCCACCTCGGTGGTGCCACCCTCCCTTTGTAATTGGGATCTACTGTGCTCCACCAGAAAAGGTTTATTGTGCTATGGGAAGAGAGATCACTCAAAGCGCATATTCTGGACAAGATATGAGCATTGACGATAAACACAAGGCTGGACTAACAG
>QMTU01000125.1 GCA_003663585.1 Thermoplasmata archaeon | reverse complement strand
GTGCTCACCGTTTACAAGTGGAGTATTCCTATCGTCAAAGAACCAGTAATGTCCAAAGAAGGGATAATTGCTTCCAACGATCTTGTTTGCCTCTAACTTACTAGCTCCCCCTGCGACATCTGTTGTTGATTGAGGAGAAAACGCTGCACTTAAGTCAAGTCCTAGATAGTTTTCAAAGAATGTCCAAATAGATGAACCCTGTTTTATGTAGTTTTCAGTGAATAGGTCGTCCCATGCACCACCGATTAGAAGGACGTATCCTCCCGATTCAACGTATTCATTTATTCCCCCAAAGAATTTCTCAAGGTTAGATCTCGCAGTATTAGTATCTGCGCCAAACGCTCTTGGTATGAAGCTATTAATATTAGCAAGTCCGTCCTTATCTGAAACCCCATTGCTTATCACGACAAGCTGATAATTTCTGATTATGCTGTATACATCATCTGAGTTAACCGATGATATCCATGTATAGAAATCTTTCCCATTGAATGCATCTATGGTACTTCCATCGTTTTTATAGAGGATACCACTCTCAGCATCGAGAAGATCCACGGAATATCCAAGATCCCTAAATATAAACGCTATTATTGACGTGTCATCCAGAAGCGTTGTGGAATCTATAGCGTCAGTCCACCAGTTTTCATCGCTAATTAAATCCCAAAAGATTGATTCCTTATATGAGAGGTCTATCACAAGTATAGCGGGATCTAGGAATATAGGCTCTTCCCATATGTTATTGCTGTAGTCAGCATCATAGGGAACATATGCGTCAAACTTCAATACATACTCTCTTCCTACGAGATCTTCAGGAAGCTTAAATCCATGCTCAGATCCTCCTGTGTTGTTTATTCCCTGGAGATCTGATATTGGTATGTTTATGACTTCGTTTGGCTCCAATATTCCATCTGAGTCGTAGTTTACAATGTCAACATAGTAGTCCACGTATTTTATAGTTTGAACAGTATCATCCCTTTGTAGTAGGCTGATCCTCAGTGAAAATGATGTTATGTTCGTGTTTCCTATGTTAGCAATTTCTATAGTGCCAGAGATTTGGGATCCTGCGGGATATATCTTATGATCAAGCTTCACGTCCTGTATTGCCAAGTTATTTATGTTGGATATGTTGGAGACTTGAGTTTCTACTATGTAGTCATCGCTTGCATAGTTGTTTGAGGTTATGGGATCTGAAGGTGTAGATGAGGTTACATAAGAGTAAAGCGAGTACTTTCCAGGGGCTAGATCGGAGGTATCTCTTATTCTAAGCGTTATTTCTGTGTCTATAATGTGAGTACTATTGCTCGTGTTCGTCATGTTAAGGCTTAGAAGCAGATATGGTGCTTGAGATGAGGGTGTCAGGATTACGCTTAGGGTAGCATTTTCTTGTGTTGTGTTGTTTATGATGGCTATATCAGTAAACGTCTTGAAGAGTATGTCTGCGAGGTATGTGGGGAAGTTCATCGTAAAGTTCACGTAATTTATGCTGCTGGATCCCCTTAGAATCCTAAGATATATTCTAGCCTCTAGAGGCTCTCCTGGAACAATCCTGTTATCTCCATCGCTTGGATCATAGACAGTTAGCCCTAGAACTATAATATCAACGTCATTAGCTCCAACAACCTCCTCCTCATAGCTCACATAGCCAGCAGATATCGTTCCACTTATTATCATTGTGTTTGCGCTCTTATCTATGACATCTATTTGATATTTGTTTCCAGGGTAGATAGTGCCACCTAATACGTCATACACATACTTCTGTCCAACGATACTTTCTGAGCTATTATACGAGAGCCCTAAGGTTGCAGAGGAGTTTCTCAGTATTACGGATATGTCTGATGGTTCTGGAAGAAGATCTCCAGAGACTCTCTCTATAATTAGTTTATATTCTCCTGAGCTTCCTGCAGGCAGAAGATATGCTTTAACATCATAGTTTATGGCTTTATTTTCCTCTGATGGGATTAAATTGAAGATATATACTGAGAGACTTATTGCCATAGATATGGATATCGCTAAAAGCAGTATATCACCAACAACCTCACTTACAGCTCTTGTTGATCTCAAAAATCTTCTTAAAAGCTTTTTATTGAGTGTCATAGATCTCTCACGCCATTAGGAATTCATCATTATTGCAAATTTTCATAAACCTTTATTAATGCAGATGTTGAATATATTCGAGTGTTATATCCTACACAAAGTTTAGAGTGTTCTTTCCTTGATATTACATTTTCGGAGGTATTAATATGGGAGAGCTTAAGGAGTTCTTAAAGGAGTCCTTGAAGAAGATGTCAGAGAGCTTTGGAATATCGGGATATGAGGAGGAAATAAGAGACACCATTATTGAGCTCATGAAACCGTACGTCGATGAGATAAAAACAGACGCCCTTGGTAACGTCATAGGAGTCCTTCGTGGAAAATCAGAGAGACCAAGGATAATGCTAGCAGCACACATGGATCAGATAGGATTTCTCGTTAAGTATATTGACGAAAAGGGATTCCTGTATCTTACCCCTGTTGGAGGATGGGATGCAAGGACGCTTCTAAACGTAAGAGTGAAAATATACACCAAAGATGGGAAATTTGTTCGCGGCGTAATAGGATCAAAGCCTCCGCATATACTTAAAGAAGAAGAGAAAAATAAGCCCATAACATTTGATGACCTCTTTGTAGACATAGGAGCAAAAAGCAAAAAAGATGTTGAGAAGTTAGGGATTCGCATAGGATCTCCTGCCATATTGGACTTTCCATTCTCTGAGCTTGAGAATGACAGGGTAATAGGACTTGCTTTTGATGACCGCAGTGGAGTAGCTGTAATGCTAGGAGCTCTTAGAATACTAAGTGAAAAGAGAGAGGAAATAGAGGGAACAGTTTATGCTGTTGCTACAGTTCAGGAGGAAGTAGGGTTAAGGGGAGCTAGAACTTCTGCATTCTCTGTAACCCCAGACGTTGGAATTGCTATAGATGTTACCATAGCAGCAGATGTTCCAGGAGCTCCTGAAAAGGACATGATATCAAAACTTGGTGGAGGTCCTGCTATAACAATAATGGACGCGAGCGTGATAGCTAATAGGAAGCTTAACGAATTGTTCGAGAAAGTAGCAAAGGACCTTAACATACCACTACAGTACAATGTACTTGCTAGGGGAGGAACTGATGCTGGAGCAATACACCTCACAAAGGAGGGTGTTCCATCAACAACGCTCTCAATACCATCTAGATATATACACTCTGGCGTTGAAGTAGTGGACCTTAATGATATAGAGAACGCCTCAAAACTTCTAGCAGAAGTAATAAAGAGAATAAAGTCGCCAGATCAGTTTAAACCTTAGAGCGCTCTTTTTTAATCCTGTCTATCCATTTTATTATTTCATTTGCGAGGCCATTAATGTCTCCTTCTCGAACTAAGGAGCCGTATTTCACGACTTCTGGATGTGCCCCTATGTTATAGGCCACTACAGGGATTCCCATTGCTTGAGCCTCTGCTGCTGGTAAGTCATATCCCTCCCAATGCGATGCTGTAACATATATGTCTGCAGAGGAAAAGATATATGGTATTTCATCATCAGAGGCAACTCCGTAGAATATCACGCCATCGTCAGCAAGTTCTCTAAGAACCCTTGAGTACCACTCAAAGTACTCCTTGCCTACTATAAGAAGCCTCACGTTCTTATATCCTAGAGCC
>QMTU01000124.1 GCA_003663585.1 Thermoplasmata archaeon | reverse complement strand
CTCTAACATTAAGTAATTGAACATTGGCCTATTATACACAAGTGTCAGTTAATATCAGAGACCTCTATGTGTGTTTATTTAGAGGCAAGCAATAGACTATAATTAGGAGATGGTGCGTTAAATGACGAGTGCTAGAAGAAGGAGATCTCAGATACCGAAGCTCATGAAAAGGATCTTGTTTGGTGTTTCAAACATCCCTTTAGGAGCTCAGATAAGAAATATTGAGAACATAGAAAGGATCCTTACAGAATGCGCCTCCAGAATGAGTGATTTCTCACTTAAAGTTCTAGAGCTCCCATTTAATGAGGTGTATATGGACCCTGGAAGAATCCTTGAAAGGCTTAAGGTTGACGCCAAGGAAAAGTCTCCACAGGAGCTTCTTGAGATAATTAGGGAATATCTCGAGAACATTTACAAGGAGGTTATTAAAAAATCAAAAATTCACTTGTGGGTATATGGGCCAAAGTATGTTGATTTTATATCCTCTGAGGCTGCAGAAAAGTTTACCATGGAAGCTCTTGAAATGGCAGCTGCTTTTGCCAGCATGATCAAAGCAGATGGCCTTGTTACACTACTGGGATATGCAGGGGATAATCGAAAGGAATCTCTCAAAAAGAGTATCAAGATGCTGAGAGAAATTAGGGATCTGCTATTACCTTCTCAGTATATCGGTATTGAAATACCTGGAAAAAAAGAGCTTTTAGGTGCGACTCTTTCTGAAATAAAGGACGCACTGAGTAGCATTGATAGATCTATCCCTGTTATAAACTTGGCTCATTATTATGCCTTAGCTGGCGGTATTTTAAGACGTGCTGAGCAATTCTTAGAACCCATTAAGTACCTATATAGGGAATCTCACGCGAAGGACTTTATATATATAAAAATCTCTGGAATTGAGGTATCAGACAATGGTGAGAGGCTTCATATGCCTCTAATCACAAATCAACCCCCTCTTAATGTCGTTATAGATGCTATCTACAAGTTCTTAGTCGAAAATGATGGTGTTAAGGCATACGTGATAGTGGAGTCTCCCCTCCTGGAGTATGATGCTGAGTACTTCATGACAAAACTTAAGGAGTACTTTGAAGGTGTATCACGTAGGGCTAGCAGAGGTAGCTCCTCAGGGAGATAAGTATGGAGAATGATCATGGCGAGGATGTGACTTCCTTCCTTAAGGAAATATGTGATTACCTTATTACTAGAATTAGGGAGCAAATTCACTGGGCAATAGATAAAAATGCGTCTATATCCAATTTAGTCCAGATAATACTTAAAGCTAAGAGGATACATCTCTACGGAATGGGAAGAAGCGGGCTTATGGCAAAAGCATTTGCAATGAGGCTCGTGCACCTTGGTCTTGATGTAGTCGTGTTAGATGAGACAATAACCTATCCTCTCTCTAGGGAGGACGTCCTTATACTTATCTCAGGAAGTGGAATGACAAGTTCTGTTGTTAGACTTGCACAAATAGCAAAGAAAATAGGTGCTCATCTTGTAGCAATAACCTCAAATGAAAATTCAGCACTTGCAAAGATATCAGATACAAAGATTATACTTCCTGTGAAGAAAGATAATCTTAAGGGCAAATACGCTCCTATGGGAACTCTTTTTGAGGACAGCCTTTTAATATTCTTTGACACGCTTATAGCATACCTTATGGATATTCTAGGAGAGACGGAAGCAAGCATGCGGAAAAGGCACGCATCTCTGGAGTGAACGCCCATGGGACTTCTTCATGAGATTCTAATAACCCTTTGGATAATGCTTCCTCCTTATGTGGCAAATGGATCTGCGGTTGTTGTTGGCGGCGGCATGCCCATTGATTTCAGAAAAAATTTCATTGATGGTAGGAGAATCCTTGGAGATGGAAAAACTTGGAGGGGATTTCTTGGCGCGTCACTAATTGCAGGTGCTGTCCTGACAGTTCAGTCCTTGATCGAATCATGTCTCAAAATTCACGGACCATACTCTATTAGTCCTTACATAGCGTTCTTCCTTGGAGTCTCATTTGGGGTATTTGCTCTCCTAGGGGATCTTAGTGAGTCATTCATAAAAAGAAGACTTAATATTGAGCGTGGAAGAAGCGTCCCTGTTGCAGATCAGCTGGATTTCGTGCTCTCATTTATCCTCCTAACTTACATATTTTATAGAGAGTGGGCTATAACCTGGCTTACTCCGGAAAGAGTTCTTATAGCATATTTAATAACGCCTCCTCTTCACATTATTACGAACTTCCTTGCCTACATCTTAGGTAAAAAGGAGGTGCCATGGTAATGTCCAAAAAAGAGATCCTCGCAAAGAAGTTACTTGAAATTGGCGCTATAAAATTCGGTAGGTTTATTCTTAAGTCTGGGAGGGTAAGTAATTATTACGTTGACATAAAATATGCCTCTACTATCCCTGACATTCTCAAGATCATTGCGGAAATTCTCTCAGAAAAAATCAAGGGATATGACATAATGGCAGGAATAGAGCTTGGAGCAGTCCCCCTAATGGCGGCAACGTCAGTGATATCAGGAGTTCCTTACATTATAATTAGAAAGAAACAAAAGGAACAGGGAATAAGGGATAGAATCATCGGTGACATTAGAAGCGGGTCTAAAGTCGTGATTGTAGAGGATGTTACAACAACAGGAGGGTCAGCTTTGGAAGTTGCAGAGATCATAAGCTCCATGGGGGCTCTTGTAGATAAAGTAGTATGTGTTGTTGATAGAGAAGAAGGCGCTGAGAAGAACCTAGGAGACCGTGGTCTCAAGCTTGATCCTGTTCTTAGGATAAGCGATATAAAGGTCTCAGGCTTAACTTCTGGTGAAGAAACATGACTAATCCACGAGTATTAATATACTTCTTAGGCCCTGCAGGTGCTGGTAAGAGCACTCTGACGAGCTCATTTAGCGAATGGTGTGAAGAAAGAGACATAGCAACTGCTATTGTTAACCTTGATCCTGGAGCTGAGGATCTGCCATATGCTCCCGATGTTGACGTTAGAGATTACGTCACGACAAGTGATATTATGAGAAAATACGGTCTTGGTCCTAACGGAGCGCAAGTTGTGGCTGCAGACTTAATGATTAATTATATTGCAGAGATAAGGGAGCTTATTGACGAGCTTAAAGTTGATTATGTACTTGTAGATACTCCTGGCCAAGTTGAGCTATTTGCATATAGGCCCTGGGGTCCTACTATAGTGAATTACCTTGAGCCAACGTACTCTCACCTAATATTCATTATGGACCCATTTTTAGCACCCTCAGCAGCAAACTTTGTGTCCCAAGTCTTACTGGCGCTATCTATACACTTTAGAATACAGTATCCCATAACGTTTGTGATGAACAAGATGGATCTCCTGAGGGAGCATGAAAAAGAACGAATACTTAATTATATCAACAACTGGGATCTTGTATATGATGAAATAAGAGAAGAAGCGCGAACCCCATATATGCTCTTTGGTCTTGAAGTCTATAGAGCGATATCTGAGTTAGGAGAAAGTATTAAGATCATTCCGACATCTGCCATGACTCAAGAGGGATTTCATGAGATATACTTTGAGATACAGAGTGTGGCTATGGGAGGAGAGGATGTAGTAACAGGAAAAAGAAATTATGATTTTGAGATTTAAGCGGGCTAAACGTCAATTAGCCTTTCTACTATCTAGATCATCTAAATTTATTTAGAGCTCATGAAATG
>QMTU01000123.1 GCA_003663585.1 Thermoplasmata archaeon | reverse complement strand
TTCCCGCATCCAGGAGGTCCATATAGGAGTATTCCTTTAGGTGGATGGATCCCCATTCTCACAAAGGCCTCAGGATACTTTAACGGCCACTCTACTGCTTCCATTAATTCCTGCTTAGCTTCATCCAGACCGCCAATGTCAGACCATCTCACTTCAGGTATTTCTATGTAAACTTCTCTAAGACCTGAGGGAACGATTTCTCTGTAAGCATTCATAAAGTCCTCCATTTTAACCTCCATTTTCTCTAGGATCTCTGATGGAACTCTCTCGGTTGACAAGTCTATTTCAGGAAGATACCTGCGTAAAGCGTACATAGCTGCCTCTCTACATAAAGCTGCGAGATCCGCACCAGTGTATCCATGGGTTATGTCCGCAAGCTTCTTTAAGTCGACGTCTTCAGCTAGAGGCATATTCCTGGTGTGGATTTGAAGTATTTCAAGCCTCCCCTGCTTATCTGGGAGAGGAACCTCGATTTCGCGATCGAATCTTCCAGGTCTTCTTAGAGCAGGGTCTAGTGCCTGAGGTCTATTCGTAGCAGCTATAACGATTACGTCTCCTCTAGCTTCTAAGCCGTCCATTAATGCAAGGAGTTGTGCAACAACTCTTCTCTCAACTTCACCTACAACCTCATCTCTCTTCGGAGCTATTGCATCGATCTCGTCTATGAATATAATGGCCGGGGCATGTTTCTTGGCTTCCTCGAATATTTCTCTGAGCCTTTGCTCGGATTCCCCGTAAAACTTGCTCATTATTTCAGGTCCGTTTATTGCTATGAAATAAGCATCCGTTTCATTGGCAACAGCTTTAGCTAGAAGAGTCTTCCCCGTGCCTGGAGGCCCATATAAGAGTACTCCCTTAGGAGGCTCTATTCCAAGTCTCTTAAATAGTTCCGGATGCTTCAGTGGTAATTCAATAAGCTCTCTCACCTTCTGTATTATATCCTTTAGCCCTCCTATGTCCTCGTATGTTACCCTTGGAACCCTACTCTGCTCAGCTGGTTTCTCGAGTATTATGAGGTTTGTATCCGGCGTTATTATTACTACTCCTGAAGGTCTAGCGGCTATTATCGTGAAGGGTATGGCTTGCCCTAGTACAGGTATTAAAACGGTGTCTCCTTCAACAACAGGATAGTCTATTAGTCTTCTTTTGACATAGTTTACGAAGCTCGGATCAGCAGATATGGTAAATGATGATGGAGCTAGCTTCACCATGACAGCTGGCTTTACACTCGCCTTACGAACAATAACCTTATCTCCTATACCAACTCCAGCATTCTTACGTATGAGACCATCCATTCTAATAATATCTAGTCCTTGATCCTCGGCATATGCGGGCCAAGCAATTGCAGCTGTTACCCTCCGACCCTCGATTTCAACTATGTCTCCGGGCTCGACGCCTATCTTTTTCATTATATTTATGTCTATCCTAACCTTCCCTCTACCTACATCCTTCTGCTTGGCTTCCATGACCCTTAAAACTACTTCCTTCTTATCCTTTTTACCCCTAGGAACCTCCTTCACCTCCAATACTTAGTAGCAGGTTTCCTCTATTTCTATATAATTACCCCGGCAAATACTTGTATCCTAACTCTATAAGGCGGAGATACGGGTATAAAAGGATTAGCTTAATTTAGGATTTAGCTCACCCTCCTCACGAACAACACTTCAACTTCGCTGACACCATCAACCCTTTTTACTCTTTCCTCAAGATCCTCTGTCCCGCCTACTGTTTCCTCCGGTATAGAGATCAATGTCATTAACGCGTTTAGTCCGAAGGCTATAGGCTCCTTTTTGTAATCCAGTAGCTTATATTCCTTTGGAAGCCCTTCTGCAATTCTCTTGGCAAGATCATCTAGATCCACTTCGATGTCTACAGGATACACTTTGAGCGTTACTAAAACTCTTGCTGACAACGCGATCACCTCACGGACCTATAAACCCACAGTTTACACATCTATATTCCAAAGCCAGCTTTCTACACTTGCTACATCTCCAGATTATTATCTGTCCGCAGCTTGGACATGGAAAAGATACGGCTTTCTCTGTTGGAGGTATCGGCCTCTTACAGCTGGTGCATATAGGTGTTTCTATAACGATTTCCTCAGACACGTCGTTTCACCATTATTGATCGAGTTCTTGAGATAATTGGAAGAGAAAAACCTATAAAGTTATCTCCCTCGATCTTTAATCATGGTAGAATATAAGCAGGTTATTGTCGTCAGAACAGATCTAAGTATGAGTAAGGGCAAGCTTGCCGTTCAAGTAGCACACGCATCAGTCTCAGCATACTTGAAAACCCTGAGAAGAAAGGAGGAATGGGCAGAGCATTGGATTCAGACAGGGCAAAAGAAAATAGTTGTGAAAACCAGAGATCTGAGCGAACTACTTGAAATAGCTAGGAAAGCAGAAAATCTTGGACTACCATATGCTATTATAAGAGATGCTGGCCTCACGCAACTGGAACCAGGCACAATAACGGCTCTAGGAATAGGGCCAGCTCCTGCTGACATGATAGATAAGATCACCGGAGAACTTAAGCTTCTATAGTCTTCAGGGAGAAATTTCAAAATGACAAGATATGTACCATCTCCTGAAGAGGAAAAAAATATTGGAATAGACTACTATGCTACATCATTCCGCGGCATTGGAGGTAGAACAAGAACCGCTTTAAGCGACTTTATCATAGACGAAATATATTACAATGTGTACCGAGCCTCCTCGCTTAGACCTGAAAATCTAACATGTAAACCGGGAAAATATGCATTATACCTAGTAGAG
Organism: Thermoplasmata archaeon; assembly: GCA_003663585.1. GTDB lineage: Archaea > Thermoplasmatota > B47-G6 > B47-G6 > B47-G6 > B47-G6. The sequence goes on along the minus strand of QMTU01000123.1, from coordinate 950 downwards.
AAAAGAGGTATAACAACGTACAGAGCAGCGCTAATACTAGCAAGAGAGCTTGGCGTGTCCCCAAGTATAGTAAGTTTCTCCGGACTTAAAGATGCCAGGTCTATAGCATACCAAATATTCTCGGTGAAAACTAGCAAAAATAGTATTATCAAGGAGAGAGTATTACATCCAAAATGTTCTTTTACTTTCATAGGACTATGTAATAAACCCTTGAGAAGGGGTTTCCATTCGGGGAACTACTTCAAAATAACTATAAGAGATGTAGAGGAGCCGGCTACATCAATAATTGAATTCTTAGAGGAAGTAGAAGTCTTAGGAGGCTTACCTAATTTTTATGGTCACCAAAGATTTGGGACAATAAGACCAATAACACATCTTGTTGGAAAACATATCATAGCAAGGAATTGGGAGGATGCTGTCGTATGCTTAGTGGGAGAACACTTTCCAGGTGAGAGTAGCATAGTTAGGGAGGCTAGGATGTACTTTAAGGATACTATGGATCCCAAGAAAACGCTTAGCCTTATGCCTAGAAGTATGGTTTACGAAAGAATAGTGCTAAGAAGATTAATTAAAAAACCTGGAAAATATCGTTATGCCATTAAAGGGTTACCAACAAAAATGATAAAGCTTTTCATCGAAGCATTTCAATCATACATTTACAATAAAACGCTGAGCAAGAGAATGGGCCTTGGATTAAGGCCGGACGAAGCATTACCAGGGGACGTTGTTTATATGGGAAACAAGTATACTCGAACAGATAAAGGCGGTAAAATAGGGAAGAACTCAAAAATGTTAATACCATTAATAGGTTACGAAACGCACTTAAATAAAAGAAGCTATTCGCACGAAATAATATTGTCCATACTGGAAGAGCTGAATGTGAAACCTGAAATGTTTAATCTAGTAGATGAAGGCCTACCCTCTCTCAGAGGAGGCTTTAGGGCTACGCC
>QMTU01000122.1 GCA_003663585.1 Thermoplasmata archaeon | reverse complement strand
AATGAGCAGGGTGTACAGAAAAGCTCGGATAGGGACTGATGTTGAAAGGAATTTTGTAAGAAAGCTCTGGGAGAAGGGGATTCCTTGCATTAGACTGCCCGCATCTGGTGCTGCAACAGGAATGCCAAGGCCAGATATATTGGTATTTTTAAATAGAGAGATTCTCTGCATTGAAATGAAGACATCATCTAAGGAAAAAGCTGTATTTAAGAAAGAGGATTGGGAGGATGCATATAAGTTCTCAATTGCATTAAAAAAGCATGGATTTAACTCTACACCGTACTTAGTCTTTCATCCCAAAGGTACAAAAAAGTATATCTGGATAACTCTTACAGAAGAGGCATATAATAAAGATCTAAGGCTAATAATTAGAAAAGATAAAAAGGGATGGAACTATTTTTGGTCTGAAGATGGCTCTTGATTATTGAGGCTTTGTTCTTTACTAGTTGGCTCAACTATTAGATTATCGCTGTATTTATCGTAATCTGCTAATAAGAATTCCTTGCTCATAGAAAGAGCTTTTACAGGAGCTGTCTCTCCAGGAAGCTTTTTACCTGGGCACACATCTACACAAAGTCCACAAAACATACACCTAGTTACGTAATGCCTTATCTTTCGAACCTCTGGTATCCATTCCATGGCGTTTGCAGGGCATACCGTTATACAAAGCCTACATCCAATACATCTTTCAGGATCATATTTAAGTTTGCCTCTGAATCCATCTGGTACTGGTATAGGATTATTTATCGACATTTGTCCGAGTTTTACTTTTTCTATAGTCTTAGTGACGTTTTTAGGGGCATATTTTACAGGAAATGGATTAGTAAACGGTCTCTGTAAGAGCTGTCTAATCATTAGGAACATGGCTTTAGTAGGCATTTTACATCACCTCTAAGGCCACAAGTATAAGGCCCAAGAGTGCCATGATATTTACGTAAGTCCAAAAGAGTCTTGAGGCCTGTTCTATTCTAAACCTTGCAAAGGATGTTCTCACTAGGGTAACTGCAAGTATGTATAATATCAGTACTTTTGCAAGGAACCACAATCCCTCAATTATGTAAGATACAGGTTCTGAGAACTGTAAGCCAAAGCCTTGACTGAAAGTGAACGGGAAGAACAGTGCTACCTCAAGAGCAACCATTGCAAAACTCCTTACAGCATCTGAAAGATAAAACAGAGCTAAGTTTCTTCCACTATATTCAGATAATAGTCCCTCAGCTATTTCTGTCTCTGCCTCTGCGATATCAAATGGCAGCTTAGCAAGCTCTGCAGGGGTAACAATGAGAAGAGCTGCTAATAGTAATAATAAGCCAATCCAACCTACTGGACCTACAAGGGTCCATACGGGGGTAAGAGCAATAGTGCTTAAGGAGAAACTCTTGTATATCAACGCAAATCCGGTTATAACTATTGCAAGTGGCATTTCATAGCTCATCATAAGAATCATTTCTCTCTGTGCACCTACTGAAGCAAATGGGCTTCCTGCAGAGAACCCTCCTATGGCCATTGCTAATGCTTGAAGCGTTAGAAGGTATAAAATAACAACTAAGTCTCCATATCCTTCTAAAGGTGCTTTTATAATACCAAATGGAATGTAAAGCAGCAACGTCATTGAGGAAGCAAGCGCTACTATTGGCATTACATTAAAGATCCAAGCAACAGCATTTTCTGGAACTACCGTCTCCTTAATGAGAAGTTTTCCGACATCCCAGAATGGCTGCCTTATGGGTGGACCAATTCGTGACGTCATTCTTGCAGAGATCTTTCTGTCGATACCCTTGTATAGTAATCCCAATATGATCCCTAGGAGTGGGAAACCTATTGCATAAAATATCGTGGCGAGGGTCATCCTTCAAACCCCCAGCATTCTCTTAATTTTCATAGTCTTATTAACGGACATGTTGTGAATCTCAAAATAGTCTAAGACTCTACCATTTTCATCTTTAACAAAGGCAATTCTGTCATTACAGCACAGACAAGGATCTATAAACGCTATAACTACGGGGATGTCTGCAACTTCAGCCCCTAGTAAGAGCGGCCCCCAGCAGTTAATGTTGTTATAGCTTGGAGCAATTACCTTCCAGACGACCGGGCCATCTCTCGTTCCATCATACTTAACATAGTGAATAACTTCTCCTCTAGGCGCTTCATGTGCTCCAATGCCTTCTCCTTGAGTTTTCCTTATTGTAGTAAGTAATGCTACATAATTTGGAATTGCCAATAATTTTCCTTCTGGCATATTGTTTATACAGTACTCAATAATGTCAAGGCTTTGCTCAATTTCATAGATCCTTACAAGTGTTGCGTCATATGCATCTCCGTTTACTTCACCCATGATATCCTGAGGCACCACTGCCCTCACATCAATGTCAGCATATGCATCGTAAGGGATGTCTTGTCTTATATCAACTCTTAATCCTGCAGCTCTTGCTGTTGGACCTACAATGTTAAGTTTTAGGGCTAAATCTTGAGAGAGTTTAGCAACATCTTTTGTTCTAGCTTTGTATATGGGATCAGACAGAAAGATGTCTTTCATTTGATCAGCGGCCTTTCTATAGTAGTCTATCATATCCCTGAGGGCTAAAATATGACTCTCCTTGATGTCCCTTCTTACGCCTCCAATCATGTACATTGCGTAATTAATCCTGTTTCCAGTAATTGCCTCTAAGACATCAAGGACTTTTTCTCTCAGTTTCCATGTCCAGAAAAGTATGGGATCAAATCCTATTTCATGTGCTACAACTCCAAGCCAAAGAATATGTGAGTGAATCCTCTCAAGCTCTGCTATAATAGTTCTTATATACTGGGCTCTTGGAGGGGGTTCTATACCCAATGCCTTTTCGCTAGCTAGTACAAAAGCATAAGGATGAGATATTGAACATATGCCACAAATTCTTTCAGATAGGTATAATGTCTGAATTGCATTTCTTTTCATTCCCATGTATTCTATTCCCCTATGAGCAAATCCTCTCTTAACGTCCACTTTTACAACTTTTTCACCCTTAACTTCAGCCTCAACTCTTATTGGTTCCTTTAAAGCGGGATGAATAGGCCCTATTGGAATCTCATACCTTTTACTAATCTTACTAACCTTGTCATTAGCCATTATTTTCACCTCTCTTTGCTCTAATCTCAGTAACACTTTTGTGAGTGTATTTTATCATGTCTTCAACGCCATGTTCGTCTTTTCTCCAAGGATACTTTCCTTCGGGCCAGTCATCAGGTAAGAACAAGTGCCTCTTGTTCTTAAGTCCCTCAAACTCCACTCCAAGCATCTCTCTGATCTCTCTCTCATTTGTCTCTGCACCCATCATTAAGTCCGTTATCGTGGGCACAACGAGATCACTCTTTGGCACATCAAACTTTAAAGTGACGCTAACCTCTCCCCATGGAGTGCCCATAAACAAGCCAAAAGAGTAGATTATCTCGATAAGATCTCCGCGATCCTCTCCAGTAATAAAGTGAAGATGTGGGTAATTTATGCCAAATAGCGTTTCAACAGCTTTTCTAAAATAATCCCTCTTGATCTTTATCCAAATCTCTTTATAGGTTTTTGCCTCTTTGTGCCCATTTTGAACTCTTTAATGTTATACTCTAGCAAACCCTCTTTAAGGGCTTCCTGTAAAATCTTCAAAATGTCTTCTGCTTTGAGCGTCATTATTTATTTCCCTCCATTTCTATTTTTTCAAGTTTAAGCCATGCTTTAACAATCGCATCAATAATAGCCTCAGGCCTT
>QMTU01000121.1 GCA_003663585.1 Thermoplasmata archaeon | reverse complement strand
ACCATAGAGACTTCATCGCGACATTAAACCTCTTCAGGAAGTATAAGGAGAAGAAACGGGAGGTGTGTGGGATCCGCGTGCCCCACGAAAGCCCGATGAAGGCCATAAGGACGGGAGCAGTGCTCCCGAATGGCGTATGGTATAGAGGGAAGATCGCGGTGACAATGAGTCCCGACTATGGTTAGCAAAAGCTAGTCATAGCCGGGAAGAGGAGCAACGCATTAATCAAGATGCAGTTAGACATGCAAGATGTTCAGATGTGAAATCAAGTTTAACAGCCTTGTCTACACTATAGAGGATTTAAGTGATTCAACAGGTTAAATTTCAGCAAGATTAATGAGTAACGCATGCAAAGGTGGTCATGGATGGCATCAAAAAGAGATGTCCCATCATGGATTAAGTACAGCCCTGAGGATGTTGAAAAACTTGTAGTTGATCTCAGAAAGAAGGGATATAGCACTGCTATGATAGGGACGATACTTAGAGATCAGTACGGAATTCCAAGTGTTAAGGCAATTACTGGAAAAAAGATTACTAAAATACTCGAAGAGCATGGTTTAGCTCCAGAAATTCCTGAGGACTTGATGAACTTAATGAGGAAGGCCGTAAAGCTGAGAAAACACCTAGCTAAGCATAAGAAGGACATTCATAATGCTAGAGCCCTTATGCTGATAGAATCTCGCATTCATAGACTTGTTGATTATTATAAGTCTGTAGGAAAGCTCCCTAAGACCTGGGAGTACTCTCCTGAGCTTGCAGAGCGTCTTGTAGGGCATGTTTGAAGGCTTTTTCTTTTGCTCTTTTAGATATTTTTAAATTTTGTAGCGTGAGATATTTTACTGAGAGCTAACAATTTATATGTAAATAGTTCATAATGTTCGCTATAGTCTGTTGGGTAATCTCTACACTTAACTTCCTAATTAAGTTCCTGGAGGATAATTGAATGCTCGATGAAGAGGTTCCAGCAGAGCTAAGGCCCTTAATCTCTCACTCTGAGAAGATAATTGATATTTTAGAGGATTTGGATGGGCTATTTCTCGTAGTAAGTCATAATGATGCTGATGGAATATCAGCTGCATCTCAAATGTTTAAACTCTTAGTTCAAATGGAGAAGGAGTTTCACATGAAATTCGTTAAGTCACTTTCCTCAGACGTTGTTTCAGAAATTCTTGATGAGAACTTTGATGTTCTTATAATTTTAGATATGGGAGCGGGTTATGAGAGGGTTATTGATAGACACCTCAAAAACATGAGGAAGTATGGAATTATAGTAGACCACCATAAAACTGTGCTTAACGATGTCTATGAAAATGTTTACCTTATGAACTCATGGGCTTTTGGCCTTAGTGGTGACTTCGAGGCCTGTGCAGCTTCTTTAACCTTTACCCTTTTAACATCGTATGATGAGAGCCTAATGTCCATGGTGCCATTTGCCCTTGCAGGAGTGCTTGGAGATAAGCAACTTGTAAATCCATCTGGACTTAATGCATTCATTCTTAGAAGGGCCTTAGATGCTGGCATCATTGAGTTTCGTAGAGGGCTCTTGTTAAGAGGAAACACATTAGATGAGGCTCTTACGTACACCATGCCGCCTTATATAAGTGGGATCACTGGAAACATTGAGAGCGCTAGAAAGTTCCTTAAAGGCATAGGAGTATTCCCAGAGTCACCTGTTGAAGATCTGTTTGAGGATACTACACTAATGAAGAAGCTCTCATCTGCTATAGCAATAAAGCTTGCAAATCAAGAAGTAGGCATTGACGGCCTATATGAGGTCCTGGGCCCTCACTATTTCTTTACGATAGACACGCACATAAGGTATTATATCGAAGACCTGACTGAAATACTTGATACTATAGGTAGAACTAGAAACACAGGTTACCTTCCTAAAATTGTTATGTTGGATCCTGAGACAATATCAAATGTGTCAGTAGTTGCTATGTCCATGAAAAGGTCTCTAATAGAATCCCTCTCTTCACTGGAAAGAAGTCACTTTGAGTATAGTACTTTTTGGTATTATTTATGCGAGAATCCCAACATAAAATCCCTAGTTGCAACGTTTGGCATGCAGTATATAGTGCCAAAGGACAAGGCTCTCATAGTTGTAAGCAAGGAGGACGATGGGTATTCGATATCCGGAAGATGCCATAGTTCTCTAGTGAGTAAGGGTATAGATTTATCAGCAGCCCTAAAGGACGTTGCAGAATCTTTTGGAGGATTTGGAGGTGGTCATAGCGTGGCTGCGGGAGCCAGAATTCCTCTGAACGTTGACCTAGGGAAATTCCTAAACGATCTTGACAAGAGGCTACAGGAACAGCTTAAACAAAGATAATTCATCTAACAGAGGTGTTAAAGAGGATGATCAGAGATAAAATGACATACAGCTTTAGAATCCTGCTCCCAGTAGGAAGGCACTTTGCTGAAATCATAAAAAGGGCACTTGATCCTGAAAACTATGTTTACATAAAACTTAAAGTTAAAGAAGAAGGCCTTATGGTAGAGTGTGAGTCAGACAGTGCTGGAAGTCTGCTTCATACTATAGATGACTTTTTCTGGTGTTTTTCTATAGCGTATAGTACCCTTCTAGACATCAAGAATAAAAAGAAATAGTAAATAACACACCTAACGTGATCTAATGCCATTAAAGAGCTCCTTGATGACAAGTATCTTTGCAAGAGACTCAAGAACCTCAACCCTGTCGAGGGCTATCCATGGTGTTTCTCCTTTTGCTACGACCCCATGGCCAATGAGAACTGCAACATTTGATTTTATGAGAGCTTCAGACACGTGCATTGCTAATTCTTCGGATCCTGGCTCAAATCTATCGACTATCGCAACAGGGGAGCCTATTAGGTACTTTGTCTCATAGTAGCGCTTAAGGTTGTCCTCAGAAAGCAAACCAAGCTCTGCAGCTAGTAAAGAATATGGAGAATGAGCATGGACAAGAGCCTTAGCATTTGTTCTTTGGTAACAGAGTAAGTGCATTGGCAGCTCAGTGGACGGTACTGAATCAGAAAGCACGATGCCATCTATTGTCACAGGAACAAGATCCTGTTCTTTTACAAGTATCTTTGGCGTCCCTTTAGGGGTTATCCATATAACCTTTCCATACTTTTTTAGAATGTCTACATCCGTTGAAACAAAGCTCACATTACCAGATCTCGGAGTAATCAGCCCCTTATTGTATAATTCTCTAAGAATTCTTATGACAGCCCTTTTGTTATCTAGATCGGCATATTTTAATCTTTCATCATGATATCTCTGCAAGAAAATGTCACCTCACCTTTGCGCCTGGTTTTACGTTTCTGTAGAGCTTAACATATCCAGTTTTTGTTCTAAGTGGTGCGTCCTTTGAACTTCTAGCCCTTATGATTCCCTGGCTATCGACATATAGGTCAACGCCCATGAACTCCTCTAGGCTTATCCTTGACTTTGGCGCTCTTTTAATTCCCTCAAAATACACTACTTCTCCTGGGGATCCCTCAGGAATAAGCACTGAGACAATCTTACCATCATCAGCTGCTAGGAGCATTCCCTCACTTTTGATCCCTCTGAGCTTTGCTGGTTTTAAATTTGCTAAAACAGCTATCTTTTTGTCCTTAAGCTCTTCTTTACTGTAATATGGCCTTAGTCCTGCAACTAGTGTCCTCTCTTCATCTCCTAGATCAACTCTCAACACGTACAGTTTATCAGCATTCGGATGGTCCTTCACATCAGTTACGAGTCCAACTCGTATGT
>QMTU01000120.1 GCA_003663585.1 Thermoplasmata archaeon | reverse complement strand
GATTATAATGATGCGCGAGAGGGGGAAGCCCGCGCCCATTACTTAAATATAGGACGCGGGCAACCACTAAGGGAAGAGAGGTATTCTAAGCGTGATGTCTGGTACTATCACATCTGAAACTATATCTCTTAGATCATCTGCCAATGGCTCTGGGTTATCGCTATGGAATATTATAACTCTCTCTGGATTTACCTTTTTTATAAAATCTATTAACTCAGAGTGCCCTGCATGTGCTGAGAAGTCAAAAAATTTGACATCTGCTACAACTGGCATACTGACTCCCTGTAGATTTATGTGACCTGTATCAAGAAGATATCTCCCATTTGTTCCCTCAACTTGATATCCAGTAAAGTAAACGGCATTTTTAGGATCATCCTTAAGCTTAGATATGTAGTAGAGAGCTGGCCCGCCTTCTAACATTCCAGAGGTTGCTACTATAACATTTCCATCCTTAAGGGCCTTATTTCTATGAGATGAAAGCTGAACTATGTTTACTTCTTTGAGAGCTTTTCTAAGAGCCTTAGAGTCTCTTAAGTAACTGGGATGAGAAAGATATATCTCAGAAACTTGCTTTCCCATGCCATCATACCAGACGTCATACCCTCCTCGTTTTGTCAGTATCATAAGAACCTCCTGTGATCTTCCTACAGCGAATGCTGGAACTAATACTGTTCCTCCCTTAGAGACCCTTTCTTCTATAGCATCAAGAAACATCTTTTCTACTTCTCTTCTGTCAGGATGCTCTCTTCCTGAGTATGTGCCCTCAATTATGACTACATCAGCACTACTCGATTTTGCCCCTTCTACTAGATGCGTATCATTTGTGTTTAAATCGCCTGTAAACAGAGCTATTCCGTGCTCAGTTATAATCCTAAACATAGACGCTCCGGGTATATGCCCTGCCGGAATAACCTCTACGCGTTCTTCACCAAGCTCGACGTCCTCTCCAAAGTTAAGATACGCCATAGAGATGCTCCTATAAATATCTACCTCCTCATTCGAGTATGGTATGGGGTATCCCTCTATACTTGCTACCTTTATGGCATCCCTGTGAAGAAGCTCCCCCACCTCATGCGTTACAGGGGTTGCATATATGCTTGGCGCATATCTAGCTGCAAGCCAAGGAGCGAGACCTGAGTGATCGAGGTGTGCGTGGGTTATGAAAACGCTGTTTACTGGGGGTGACTCTATAGGGTACTCTGGAGGGTTTGATGGTTTCATACCGTAATCAAAGAGTGCTATTGGACTTCCCTCTTTAAACATTAACATTCCAACTCTTCCGACTTCCTTTGCTCCTCCAAGGAACATTATCTCGTACATTCTTCCTTACACCTTCCACATGATGATTCGTAATACATATTATAGCACGGTGAAGATGATGACCATGTAATCATGATGTCAGAGAGACAAAAGGTTTAGAGGTATATAACTCCACCGAGAGAGATATCAACTAGGGCATGATCTTTTTTACCATGAGCCAACCATCTTCCCCATTATAGTAACCATGAAGCTTTTTCACCTTTCTAAACCCAAATTCCTCATAAAGTTTTATTGCGGTTTCGTTCTTCTCATGCACCTCTAATGTTATTTCCTTAACACCATATATCGTAACCATCCTTCTGATTACTTCCCTTAAGAGGCGTTTTCCTATGCCCATACCTCTGTAGTCTCTCCTTACAAAGAGCACTAATATTCTGCCTGAGTCCTCAGTGGAAAGAGCTCCAACAACGAACCCTAGGAGGGATCCCTCCCTCTCAGCTACTATCATTAAGTCTGGATAACTCTCATACAGTAGAACATAGAGCTCCTCATTATGGTAGATTCCTTCTTCAGCAAGCATTGAGAGCATTTCCATGATCTCGCTCTCATGAACACTTCTTATCGTGATCCTATTAGATTTCATTCATTTCACTCCTCAAGTACCATCCAATATCAACGATATTTTCTACTTTAATTACCCTTAAGTTCCTCACAATAGCCTTACCAAATCCAAGAAATTCTCCCTTATCACTGAGGACTATTACCACGTCATTGTCCTCTATGTCCTCATCCCAGTCATCAATATCCGGCCCCTCCACGTCCTTTCCGTATATGAACTTTATGCTTCCTTCTTTGTCCAGCATGACCCTCTTTCTAGTAGCATATCTTGCAACGAGATATCCTCCAGCCAGTGATAACATAAAAGTTCTTCCTTTGAGCTCTCCAAACGTTATTCCAGCAGAGTATGGCTTAAATACTTCAATAGCTTTTGAGAGCTCTCTCTTTACTAGATGTACTTCTCTTCGAAATATCTCAAGCACGTACATGTCATGTCCTACAAGGACCTTTTTCGGAACATCCTCGCCAAAGTATTCAAGCTTTGAGATTATAATCTCCCCTTCTCTCTTTGTTGGCCTTCGCCAGATTCTTTTACTACTCTGGTTTTCTAAGGACTGCATAGAAAGCCCCCAATGTATTTTGTCTGTGAGTATAAGCTCTCCAAACGCCCTTCATATTATAACCATTGGACGGCCTAAAATCGTATATCGGCCAGTCATCCATAAGCTCCATGTTAAGCTCCTCTATGGCGAATTTTATGTTTTCCTCATTTTCCTCTGGAGAATACGTACATGTTGAGTAAACGAGTAATCCTCCAGGCTTTAAGATCTCATATGCAACTCTTAAGAGATCCCTCTGGAGTCTTACTCTGGACTCGTATTCCTTAAGCCTTATAGTCTTTCTTGAGTGATCCCTAGGTATGACACCTTCTCCAGTGCAGGGAGCATCTAATAGCACTTTGTCGAACTTCACTCCATAAGATACTATTTTCCTGCCATCAGCCCTTATCATTATTATGTTGCTTATCCCAAGTCTATTTACGTTCGATCTCATTGAGGCCATTCTTTTCCTTGAAATATCTACAGCGACAATTTTAGCCTTTCCCTCGGTTATTTGAGCTATATGTGTAGTTTTACCACCAGGGGCTGCTGCTAGATCTAAAATGCTTTCATGGGGCTTTGGATCCAGAAGAAGTGGTGGTATTATTGAAGAGAGATCCTGAATATAAAAATATCCTAAAAGATGCTCTTTAGAGGAGGATAGGGCATATGGTGATCTTAGGACTTCAAATGCGTATTCTAGGAATGTCTCTCTAAGTAGGAATCCTTCTTCTTCAAGTCTTCGCTTAAGCTTCTTAGGAGATATCTTAAGCGTGTTAACCCTAATAAAAACCCTTCTGTATTTTTCTATGGCCTCTACAAGATCTTTAACTTCATCTCCAATAAGCATTCTCCATCTTGCAATGAGCTGTGGAGTGTATCCATACTTACTTGCAAGGTCATAGTCCTCTTTACTGGGATTAGGCCATATTATTTTGATCATTGTCTTCACCTAGCGTTCGTCTACGCTGAAAAGCAAGGTTTTTAGTGATACTTTATAATTTAATGTTTTTCAGCAAAGTTAAGCACTATTTTAAGATCTGTTTTTGTAATGATATCATATAATGTATCATTTTTCTCTAGAATCTCATATATCATAGCCTTAAGCTCATTGATAGTTTTAATATTATAATTTATTATTATCTTCGCTATGTGATTTACGTTCTGGAGATAAGGCAATGCCTCCTCAAGTACTCTTTTGATATCTTCAGGTAAAGGATATTCGCTTAAAATATCGTTTTCATCTATAGGATTAACCTTCATGTCTCACAGCACCTCGCAAAATAAGGATTAAAAGCCTCCAACATAGTCAGGAATACTAAGAAATGGTTTGGTGGGGG
>QMTU01000119.1 GCA_003663585.1 Thermoplasmata archaeon | reverse complement strand
TCGCCCAGTCCATCACCAAGCCCATCGCCGAGCCCAAGTCCATCCCCATCGCCTTCACCGAGCCCATCGCCTAGTCCTTCACCAAGCCCGAGCCCATCACCAACTCCTATAAAGCCACCTTGGACTGGTCATGTAGTTCAGAGCGGTGTTAAGCGCGGTAATCAAACTATAGCAGTAAATGATGTGGTCTTCACAAGGCTATTCCTGAAGAACAGCGCCCTTGTTTATTGGGAGGTATATGACATGTCTCCAGTGGAGGACCTTGATGGAGTGCGCTTCATATACGTCTCATCCCTTCCAGAGAACTCCGTTAACATGATTGAGTTCAAGCTCAGCAAAGACGTTGTTGATAGCCTTGGTGGAGAGGCCAGGGTCTCACTCTTCTACTATGACCAACAGGATCACTCATGGAAGGCCGTTAGTACACAGTACCTTGGCGTTGGGCCGCAAGGCTATAAGTACTTTAGAGCAGAGGTTCCAGGAGATGGCCTCTATGGAGTAGCTCCTACTAAAGCTCAGCCTAAGTTCCCGTCAGGAGCTGTAATAGCAATAATAGTTGTGGCGGCAGTAGTTGCCATAGGCCTTGCGTACTACATGACTGTAAAGAAGGGGTGATGCCGTTGTATCTGAGCTCCGATGTTCTAGTTCCAGTGATAACGGGAGTAGCCCTTATAGCCCTCTTTTATTATCTTTATAGGTTTACGCCCCTGTCAGTCTCCATGAGCGTTGTCCTCCTAAGTATGGTCGCCACAATATTGGTCTCAATAGGAAGTGGGCTTGGATACCCCATGTACGAGTACCTAGGGTTTAACCCCGCCATTATAGCCATAAAGCCGTGGGCTGTGTATACAATTATAACGTCCATATTTGTTCATGGTGGATTCATGCACTGGTTCTTTAACTCGATAGCATTACTGTTTCTGTGTTCAAGCTTTGAAGCCATCGTCGGCAAAAGGGAATTTATGAAGGTTTTCATACTCTCTGCAATATCCGCGGAGCTTACTCACGTTGTGATAACCCTAACGCTCCTTAGGAGCATATATGGCCCCGAGATAACGCGTCTCATGCTTAGGGCATCACTAATAGGAGCATCTGGAGCAATATTCGGTATACTCGCAGCCTACGCGGTCCTCTTTCCACATCACAGAGTGACGATGTTCTTCTGGTTCATACCACTTCCTGCAGTTCCCATAGAGGTTGCTGCCTTCATAATAATACTCATGCAGGTATTTGCAGTCTTCTTCCAACCAGCGCTTCCCACAGCGTATACTGCACACGTTGGAGGTGCTATAGGAGGAGTTGTTTATGCCTATTTAATATATAAGAAGGGGATGGGAGCTGGCTATAGGCCAAAGCCCAGGGCTAGGAGCATATTCTCCAGGAAAAGGGTAGCACTCCCGGGAATTATCCCACGACATAGGTATGACTTTGATGCCCTTAGGGAGTTTGTTTACTCCCCCTACGATGAGGAGCTTCTCAGAAGAGCTATTGAGGACGAGGAGTATCGAGATTACTGGATATCAAAGCTTGTGAGCAATAAGATGTGCCCTAAGTGTGGATTTTATCTTGAGTACGACGATGTTGAGGGCATCATAAGATGTATAAACTGTGGGTTCAAAGTTAAAATTAAGAAGTAAGGTGTGTGAGGATGGGTGTAAGTGATCTTAGGAGGATTCTTCCTGAGGGAATTATAAAGGAGGTTGAGATAAGAGGTTTACTGGGAAAGGTCGTTGCTATTGATGCGTTTAATGCACTGTATCAGTTCCTAACTACTATAAGACAGCCTGATGGGACGCCTCTTATGGACAGGCAGGGGAGGATAACGTCACATCTTAGTGGGCTCTTCTACAGGACTGGAAACCTAGTTGAGGCTGGGATAAAGCCTGTTTACGTTTTTGATGGAGAGCCTCCACCGTTTAAAAGAGGAGAAATTGAAGAAAGGATTGAGAGAAGAGAGGAGGCTGAGAGAAGATACATGGAAGCATTAAAAGCTGGAAGAATTGAGGAAGCGAGAAAGTACGCCTCCATGGCTGCGAGGTTAACGCCTGAAATGATAGAGGACGCTAAGAGGCTTCTAGAGGCCCTTGGAATACCATACGTTCAAGCGCCCTCTGAAGGGGAGGCACAGGCAGCTTACATGGCAAGAAAGGGGGATGTTTATGCATCAGTCTCCCAAGACTATGACTCACTACTCTTCGGCAGTCCAAGGCTTATAAGAAATCTTACAGTAACGGGGAGAAGAAAGCTCCCTGGAAAGAAGGTCTACGTTGAGGTAAAGCCTGAGCTCATAGTTTTAGATGACATGCTCTCCGCTCTTAAGATTTCTAGAGAACAGCTCATTGACATAGCGATACTAATAGGAACTGACTACAACGAGGGAATAGAGGGAGTGGGTCCTAAGAAAGCTTAAGAAATTGTGAAGAGTGCAGGAGATCTTGAGAGGGCTCTAAAGACCCTAGGCGTTAGATATGACGAGAAACTCCTAGAGATAAGGAAGTTCTTCCTGAACCCTCCAGTTACAGACGACTACACTCTTAAATGGCGCATGCCAGACGAGGAGAAGGTAGTGGAGATACTATGTGAGGAGCACGACTTCTCAAGGGACAGGGTTCTGAACAACCTTCAGAAGTACAAGTCTGTTAGAGCCCGTCAGACGACTCTTTTCTAGAAGTACACGTCTCATGAAGCTGTTCTTGTTTTTATGAGTTTTCATAGGTATTTGTGGGCTTTTACATGTTATCAGGAGGCAAAACACTTAAAAAATAGAGACATGACGTGCCGCTCGATGATTCTGGAGGAGAGCTGAGGTTGATGCGTCCCAAGCCCCTGGGAGCTCTCACGGCGGGTAGACACCCTTTCTTCCTCTCATTGGAACAAAAGCAACTCCTCCTAGATCCTCAATTCTACCATTTCTGTAGATCATAAGGCTCTGAAAGAAAGAGGCTCCAACAGGCACAATTAGTATGCCATCTTCCTTCAGCTGTCTTAGCATATGTCTGGGAAATTCAGGCGCAGCGCATGTAACTAATATCCTGTCATATGGAGCAAGCGGAGGAAACCCTAGAGACCCATCAAAGGCCACTACTAGGACGTTATCGTACCCTAACGCACGGATTCTTCTATACGCTTCTGCTGCGAGGTCTGGATAGTACTCCACGGATATTACTAGCCCGCTTGGCCCCACAATCTCTGCAAGAATTGCTGCTTGATAACCACTTCCAGTTCCAATCTCGAGGACCTTAAGCCCCTCCTTAAGCTCTAAAAGCTCTGTCATCATCGCTACCATGTGGGGTGCGGATATTGTCTGATTACGACCTATGGGGAGGGGAGTATCATCGTAGGCAAACCTAAGGAGGTGTGGAGGTACAAATAAATGTCTGGGCACTTTTAGCATTGCCTCACGAACCCTATCACTCCTAATATACCCCTCCCTAACGAGCCTATTAATAAGTCTCTCCCTCTTCCTCAAGAGCTCTTCCGATCCTTCTCTTAAGGGCACGACAGTACACCCTCACAGCATCCTTTGCCTGAACTCTTCCACGATCTATGACGCCATCTACAGTCTTTATCTTAGTTACTACTCCATAGAGGTTTCCAAACTTGTAGACGTCTCCTATCTCTATGTACTCCTCAGGAACCATCCATACAAAGTGTGAAGACGTTATTGGACCGCGATGTACTGAGAACTTAACTCTGATCCTATCATATCTTATCGTCCAGAGCGTGTCTATATCCTCGGCCTTTGCTGCCCTCCTTCTCTGGCCATCCTTACAGTCTATAGC
>QMTU01000118.1 GCA_003663585.1 Thermoplasmata archaeon | reverse complement strand
TAGAAGTTAGTTATGCCTTCAAGCTTTTACTTGACGAGCTTAAGTCACTGTTAATATTCCCAAGATTAAGAGTAGGTGAGAGATTATGATATCATCACCCATGAGCCTCAGGCTTAGACCTAAGGCAATAAAGTCCATAAAGTTTGGAATTATGAGTCCAGAAATTGTGAGAAAGATTTCTGTAATGGAGGTCAAGACTGCAGAGGTCTACGATAGTGCTAAACTGCCTGTCACTGGAGGACTCATGGATCCTAGGTTAGGAGTCATAGAGCCAGGAGCTATATGTAAAACCTGTGGAAAGCCCAGCAAACAGTGTCCTGGGCACTTTGGACACATAGAGCTTGCACACCCTGTTTATCATGTGAATTACGCTGAGGATATACATAACATTGCTAGGATGACCTGTGAGAACTGTAGTAGGCCTCTCCTTACGAACTCTGAAAAAGAGGAGTTCAGGGAAACGCTAAAGGAGGCAAAATGGGACAAAAGAATGTACAATAGAGTACTGAGAAGCATAGTACAGCGTGGAGTTGTCAGGAGAAGAGATCTATACGTTGTTTATGAGATGGGATACTCTCTTTGGAAAATGAAGGACTATGACAAGGAGCTTATTCACTATAGACTCTCGCTTGTTACTAAGGAGGATCTTGAGGGGCTTAAGGAGGTCTTAAGAGGTGCTCCCTCCCTGAGGCCAATAATAGACAACACTAAGGACGAGTACCTTGCAGGTCTCCTTAAGGTATTTGAGGCAATGGGAATAGACGACGTTGATGTGGTGGTAGAGTTCATAGAGTTCGTCATAAAGGCCTCGGATGTTTACAGTAAGCTCGAGAATCTCAGCAATTACTTCATAAACAACAACAAAAAGGTTGATAGGCTTGAGGTATTTGAGGGGAGGATTTCAATTCCGGGCGTAGATCCAATAGAGGCTAAGACAGTCTATGATGAAGAGATAAAGCTTATTGAGAGGTTCATGAGTGTCCTTAAGAGACTCGCAGATGCCTCAAAGGATAACATGTTTAAGGAGGTTCTTTTGAACCAATATGAGGAGGTTAAACAGATCATAGAGGAAATAGGTGGTCCAGAGAGGGCTTATAATAGTGGGATATTTGTCGATAACTTTGGAGAGCTCCACGTGCCATCCTCAATAGCCAAAAGCATGAGATATTACTCAAAAATAGAGCCTGCTAGATGTCCTCATTGTGGAAAGCCTCTAAGTTTAGACATAGAATTAGAGAAACCCTATAAGTACTTTAGATGGGACATATCAAGGACGCTATCTAATGTTACACTGGAGATCGTTGAGGAGTCAGAGGAACCCCTCACCGCAAGGACCTTAGTGGAAAAGTTAATATCGAAAATGAAAAGAGAACAAACATATGAGAGGCATAGGATACTCCCTGATGCTATGAGAAGAGTATTTGAGCGCATACCAGATGATGAGCTCTTCTTATATGACTTAGACCCAGAGGTGTCAAGACCTGAGTGGATGATCATAACAGTCCTTCCAGTTCCTCCTGTCACCGTAAGGCCATCTATAATACTTGAGAGCGGAGAGCGCTCAGAAGATGATCTTACACATGCTCTTGTGCAGATAATTACTGCTAACAATAAGCTTCTAGACAACAAGATTCAAGGATCACCACAGATTGTTATAGAGGATCTATGGGATGTCCTTCAGTTCCATGTAGCTACTTATATTAATAACAAACTGCCAGGTGTTCCTGAAGTTAGACATAGAGGAGGAAAACATCTTAAGTCTATAACTGAAAGACTTAGCGGTAAAGAAGGTAGATTTAGAGGAAACCTGGCAGGTAAGAGAGTGAACTTCTCGGCTCGTACTGTGATCTCCCCCGATCCATCACTGAGCATAAATGAGGTTGGTGTTCCTTACGAGGTTGCCATGGAGCTCACGGTTCCTGTTGTGGTCACAGAATACAACATAGAGGAGCTGCGCAAACTTGTAAGGAACGGTCCTAAAAGATATCCTGGGGCAAATGCTGTTATAGAGGTAAAGCCTGATGGAAGAATGATTCCAAGAAGGCTTACCCCTGCAAATGCTCCAAGGGTTGCTGAGCTTCTTAAGCCAGGATGGATTGTGGAGCGTCACCTCCTTGATGGAGATATTGTGCTATTTAACAGACAGCCTTCTCTTCACAGAATGTCCATAATGGGACACGTCGTTAGGGTACTTCCATACAAAACATTTAGACTGAATCTTCCAGTATGCCCTCCTTATAACGCAGACTTTGATGGCGATGAGATGAACTTACACGTCCTTCAGAGTGAAGAGGCAAGAGCAGAGGCAGAAATTCTAATGAAAGTCCAGGAACACATCCTATCTCCGCGTTTTGGAGGGCCAATAATTGGAGGGATACATGATCACATTTCTGGATTATTCCTACTTACATATGGAGATAAGCTCTTTGACAAGGACACTGTGTCAAGACTTCTTGCTGCCATAAAGTATGAAGGTCCACTGCCCCCTCCAGATAAAGTAGTAAATGGCAAAGAATACTGGACTGGAAAGACAATATTTAGCCTCTTGTTACCAAAGGACTTGACTTTAACCTTTGAGTCTAGGCTGTCAAGATCAGCAATAGGCGGAGAGGACGTGGAAAGGGCCAAGCAGGAGTCCATCGTTAAGATAACAAATGGGAAACTTGTTCAGGGAGTTATAGATGAGGAGGGCATTGGAGCATTCAAGGGCAAGATAATAGATGCTATTGTCAGAAAACACGGTGTAGAAGCCGCTAGAGAATTCATAGACAAGATCTCAGCTCTTGGAATTGCTGTAAATACAATTTACGGGCTTACAATGGGGCTTCATGATGTGGACATTCCAAGAGATCTCAAGATGATGATAAGAGAGATCATAGAGGAGACAAAAAGAGAAATAGATGTGCTAATTGAGAAGTATAAACAAGGTCAGATAGAGAGTGAGCCAGGGAAGACTCCAGAGGAGACCTTGGAGCAGCGTATAATGGAGAAGTTAAGTGAGGCCACTAGAAAGTCCGTTAGAGACACCATATTAAGGTATTTTGGTCTGAAGAGCAGCGTCGTCCTTATGGCCGTTAGTGGTGCAAGAGCAAAAGATCTGGACTTAATAATGACCGTAGGTACTATAGGACAGCAGACGATAAGAGGATCTCGTATAAAGCGTGGATTCCAAGGAAGGACTACATCACACTTTAAGCGTGGAGATCTAAGACCAGAGCCCCATGGCTTCGTTATGTCGTCGTACAAGGATGGTCTAAACCCCATAGAATACTTCTTCCACAGTGCTGGAGGTCGTGAAGGTCTAGTAGATACTGCAGTTAGAACATCGCGTTCAGGATACATGCAAAGAAGGCTCGTAAATGCCCTCGATAGCGTATATGTTGCCTATGATGGTACGGTGAGGGACTCTGAGGGTAGAATAATTCAGTTTATCTACGGAGAAGATGGAGTCGATCCAACACGCAGCGCTGGTGGAAAGACTGTTGATATAAAGCGCATTGTTGAAGAGGTTAAGGCAAGACACTCTGAGGGCAAGAGGTGAAGAGGATGGCATCAAAGGCAAACCTCATAAAAACCTTTGTTAAGCACGGCATTCCAGAGGAGGTTGCTAAAAAGATTATAAGTGCGGGGTATAGTTTTACAAAGCTTTCATCTATGAAGAAAGATCTTGATACGCTAATACGAATTCTTACTGAGGAGATAAAGCTTTCAGGAACGGAAATTGAGGATGTTTTAAGAGGTCTAGGGGTTAAAGTTGAGATAAGCTTCAGAAAAAAGCCTAGTA
>QMTU01000117.1 GCA_003663585.1 Thermoplasmata archaeon | reverse complement strand
GCCCCTCTCCTCTAGGATCTTCCTTGCCTCCTCAATGCTGTCAACGTCAAACATAAGCCTTTTGGATTCATCCTCATGCCTTTTAAGGAGCTGATCCTCAACGTCCTTAAGTGCCTTCTTAACTTCTTCTATAAGATGATCCCTTGGGACAGTTCTTCTTTCCCTATTAGTCCTAAGAACTAAGACTACTTGCTTATTCTCAACATCTCTAGGACCTATCTCAACTCTTATCGGGACCCCTTTAAGCTCCCAGTAATAGAACTTGCTTCCTGGAGTCTCATCCGTCCTGTCATCTAAGTGAGCCCTTATTCCAGCAGCTATGAGATCCTCTAGGGCTTTCTTAGACTCCTTTAATACCTCTCCCTCTTGTCCCTTAAACGTTATTGGAACAATTACAGCCTGTATTGGAGCAACGGCTGGCGGGATTATGAGACCATGATCATCCCCGTGAGCCATGACTATAGCTCCTACGAGCCTCTCACTCATCCCAAACGTTGTTTGATGAACATAGTGTTCCTCTCCTTTCTCGTCCTTGTAAGTTATGTTATAAGCCCTTGAGAAGTTGTCCTTATACTGGTGTACAGTTGCTATTTGAAGAACCCTTCCATCAGGCATTATGGCATCTACTCCTATGCTATAGTAAGCCCCTGCGAACTTGTCCCACTCAGGCCTTATGTCCACAAGATAGTAGAGCCTCAGGGAATCTCTTATAACCCTTTCAACTACCTTCAGGTGGCTCTTGATTTGCTCCTCAGCGTCCTCATATGTAGCATGTGCCGTGTGTGCCTCGAAGAAGTGGAACTCCCTCATCCTGATGAAGGCCCTAGTCTGCTTTGTCTCATATCTGAACACGTTCACAATTTGATATATCCTCAAAGGAAGATCTCTATGAGTCCTTATCCAGAGGGAGAAAAGTGGATACATTGCAGACTCACTTGTAGGCCTAAGAAGGTATCTTTCCTCTAGTCTATTGTAACCAGCGTGAGTTATCCAGAAGACCTGTCCCTCAAATCCTCTTATGTGCTCTGCCTCTCTCTTGAAGTATCCCTCTGGGACTAGTGTTGGGAACTGCACCTCTTCATGTCCTGTAGCCTCAATCTCTCTTCTTATTATTTCATCAAGGTTTCTAACTATCTTCCACCCATACGGTAGCCATACATGTGCTCCTTTTATCGGATATCTCCTGTCAACAAGCTCTGCAGCCTCTATTACCTGGACGTACCACTCGCTGATGTCCTCACTTTTTCTCTTATCATAAACACCCTCCTTCGGCAATTGATACACCTCCTCTTAAAGTAGTCCATAACACTAGACTCCAAGTATTATCCTGATAAGATCTCTAGTTCCTGGACCAAGCCCAAGGGCAAGACCGTATAAGAGAAGTATGTATGCTACGTTCTTAAGCTCAGCGCTGTTCTGTCTGTCAGCTTCTCTGCTCACATATTGGGCAAGAATGCCTACTGAAACTCCAAGTATTATTTTTAAGGCAAGATAAAGCACAGGACTATGCTTTATAAGAGCCCCTGATACTACGTGCTTCTCATAGTATCCATACATTGTGATAGCGATGAAAGTTGCTGAGCCATCAAGTGCCTGCGCAACGGCTATGGGAAGTATCATGGAGAACCCTATTCCTAGGGTTATCCCCATAAGAACTGCTAAGGACGATACCATAAGCAGGATTGCAGTTGCCATCTTTGCAGGGGCAGTATGAAATGCCCTTATCCCAATAACTGCCTCCACTAGACTTATTAGGGCAAGAGTCATCATGAGGGCACCAGTAAGACAAATTTTTCCCTCTTTGGTTTTTATGAAGTGATATAAGGGCGTTAGTGCCAATGGAATCAGAGCGTACGGGCTTGATCCTATGCTATAGTACAGGAACGCAAGAATTGCTACTGAGAGCACTACTAAGAGTGAGCTTGCAACAGTCTCCCTTTTTATTAATCCCACTATGAGGGACGAGGAAACAAATACTGCTCCTATAAATATTTGGAGGAGTGGGGAGATGAACACGTAGTGAAATCTTACTCCTATGTCCTCAAGTACTCTAAGGAAGGCTGCAGAGAGAACGTAGGGAATGAACATAAGAACGTAAGAATATTTAATTCTTATTCCAAAGTACAGACAAATCGTGTAGACGAGGTAGGCAGAGAGTGCAAGCTCCGTAGCATAAATTGCAGTGTTAACCACATTATAACCGCTTGGAAATCCAAGGGCGTCCCTTATCACAGGGTTTATTATGTACTCCCTAAGCTCACTGAGTGCTAGGGAAAGAACTCCTATAATTATCATAACAGCAACTGTGATCACTATTTCTATTCTAACTCTTTTTAATGAACGCCTGCTGAAACTTAGCTTTTCATCAGAGAATCCTATGGACATCTCACAGCGCCTCACGAAAGCTTAGTAACATTTGATTTTGAGTATTAAGAGGATCAAAGGAAGTGCTCAGAGGCGGAAGCAGTCATCATCAATCAGTCCTGCCCAGTCTCATCATAGCAGCTTGCACTAGAAAGTTAAAATACGTACATGGTATTATGAACTTTTCCTAATTAGCGCTTAGTCACAAAGGAGTACGATAGATGCAGTTTCCATGAGAAGTCAGAGGTGCCCGAGATCATCATCGGCCCCGGGTGAACCTCAGGGGAGGGACGCGTAATCATCATTCAAGTACACTTTAACATCTTGTGGGTTAATTAATGTTCTTTTTGAGCTTCTACTTATTTAAGACCCTGTTTGTGCTCATAAGAACAAGTATAGGATTTATCATGAGGAGAAGTCCTATTATAACGTACGAGAAGCTGTATCCAAATGTCTGAGCAACATGCCCAAGGACAATCCCACCAACAAACCCTCCTATGTCATACCCTATGGAGTACACTGTCATTGCCCTATTTCGAACGCTCTTCATTGTACTCAATGATATTATGCTCTGCACTGCGGGTACTAGAAGACCAAATCCAAGGCCATAAAAGGCTACTGGAATAAACGTCCATGGATACACATACGCTTTTGAGAGAACGATGCTGCCGAGGCCTACTATAAAGTAACAGGTTGCTGATATAAGGAAGAGTCTCCTAAGGTTGCTTCCTATCATCCTATGGGATGTAAGTCTTAAGATCATAGTAATTGCAGCAAAACATGCCATTAAAATGCCATATAGCGAACTTGGATATCCTAAGTCTCTATAATGTGACTGAAGCAGGCTTCTAAATGTAAAGAAAGAGAGTCCTCCTATGAGGGATGTTGCCGTGAATAGGATAACGGTCAAGTTCATGGCATCTTTCCATGAGCCTTTCTCAGACTCTCTTTGAAATTGAGCAGTAATATCAGGGCGAGTATATAGGAGAGCACACACTATTGCATTAAGCGCAGAGAGAACTGCTGCTAGAGCAAACGCTACAGAGTAGCTGATATAGTCAACAAGGTATCCTCCAATGACTGGGCCAATTAGTGCTCCAAAGGATACCGCTGCAGACCTATAGCTAAGGGACCTCCCAATAAGATCCTCTGATACTACAAGCGTGGCTGCTGCTATAGATGGTGCTATGAACATCGCACTTGCAATACCATTGAGGACCCTTCCAAGAAGAAGGGAAGTGAAGTCCTTAGAGAGCATATATACAACATTTGCTAGCGTTAAGAACATACCTCCAATGCTCATCATAAGAAATGAGGATACTTTGTCCCCATAATGTCCTGATATCGGCCTAAAAATTGCAGAGATGAGAAATGTAACAGCCCATATTATGCTCGTATTACTGATGTTTATTCCGAGCTCTCTTGAGTACCTG
>QMTU01000116.1 GCA_003663585.1 Thermoplasmata archaeon | reverse complement strand
GTCTCTTATTATTAATTTAACAACGCTAGGCTCGTTCTCCTCAAGCTTCTTTATTGCGTAATCAAGCTTCTCCTTTACCGTCTGAAGCTGATCGTCTATAAGCGAGACCTCGTGCTCGACGTCAACATCCTTAACGCTTCTTAGACCCTTGATCACGCTTATAAGACTACTGCTATCTATTTTAACGTCTAGAATTTCCATAAGGTGCTCCCCTACCTCTCAAGTCCTATGATGACAGTCCTGACGAGCTCAACTCCTCTGAGCTCCATAAGCTTTCCAACGAGATCCTTTAACTGCTCCGTTGACCCCCTGACCACTATTATTTGAGCACACATGTTCTTGCTCAGATGGATGTGAAGGGAGCTCAGTATGAGGTCTAGAAAGCCGTGCTGTATGTCCGTTAGGCTTTCATCGACATTCGGCACGTCGTGATTGTAGAGAACTATAACAGCACCTAGAGCCTTTCCATGAACTCTCCACCTGTGTTCAGCAATAAAAAGCCTTAAAGCCTCCTGAATGATCTTGGACTTATTAGTTACACCAAGGGCTTTCATACACTCATCTAACTCATGTGCAAGCTCCTTTGGAATGTAAACTCCAAACTTCATCTCCCTGCCCAATCCTAAACACCCTCACTTTCTTCTCATCTGTCTTAGAGCCTTCTCCTTGAGGGCCTTTGCCCTTCTCTTTTTAAGGATCCTCAGCACTATAAATAATGCTACGACGCCTCCTGCACCTGCTCCTATATAAATTATGTTTGCCCTGATGATCTCTATAACACTTGCCCTTGGTATGTTTATCTCCGCGGCCTTGCTCCACGCTGAGTAGACGCTTTCAGCTGATGAGTAAGCCCTTACCCTAACGTAATATGTCCCTGAGGACAGCGTTATGTTAAGCTCAGCAATGCTCGTGAAGTTATCATAGACGATGGTAGTAAAGGCCTTGTCCCTAGCTATTTGGATCTCATAGGCATCTGCTCCCTTCACGTTCGTCCAGGCTATGTACGCTCTTCCTCTTTCAGGATACTCGATAAATGCTATCTCTGGAGACTCTAGATATTCCGTCATCCCTTGAACAGCTCCAAAGTCCGAAGTGTAGTTGTAGGTGCTGTTTATCGCCCTTACCTGTATGATGTACACCTCACCAGGGGCTAACCCAGTTATGACAACGGACGTCTGTTTTGCAGTAGCGTCAAAGACCTTCTTTCCAGAGGAGTCAACTGCAATGACCTCATATTCGTCCGCGTACTTCACGGGATCCCACTTAACGGCAATGTAAGTGTACGATTTCTCTTGAATTACAGGCTTTGGCTTGCTTAACACGAGCGCTCCGGTGGAGAACTCAGTGATGTTCCATGGAGAGCTGTACCCATACTTCGATATAATCCTAGCGGCTACGTAGTACGTGCTTTCAGGACTTAAGCCGCTTATAGTTATTTTCTCTGACTTAGAGGTTCCAGAGGAGACTACGTTCTTTAACTCCTTATCCGTAGCGACCTTGTACTCATATGACCCAACTGTGGGATACTTGGGGAACATGATCTCTATAGTGGCGCCCGTGCTGCTCGGAGAGACCTTCACAGAGGGAGTCTCGTTTAAGGGCACGCTCACGTTTACCTCAGATGGACTGGAGTAATAGCCATTTGAGTACGCTCTCACGGATATTCTATAATCAGCTCCAGGAGCAAGATCTATTGATATAGAGCTCTCCTTAGTCTCCTTTGATATAAACTTCGAGTTATCTGGTAAGTAGACGTCCACGAAGTACTTTTCAGCCCAGTAATATCCATCCCACGAGAGGTTTACTGTTAGACCACTTTTCTCCATGATAAGCCCGTGAACAGCGGGAGGGCTTCTCGAGGGGCCGACACAGTATATTGTTGCGTATTCTCCCTTAGAAACATTATATGAAGAGAGTTCAAGCTCCTGAGACGCCCAAGGAGGTGCTAGCATATCTATAACCTTAGGGGCAACGCCAGCGCTATGTGCGCTTGGATCAGCACCTCCGAAGACCCAGAATCCAGGATACACGTCGACATCTCTCCAAAGGGACTCCTCATTTGGGTCGTACCCTCCCACGAGAACTTGATACTTCCACGACGGAAAGCTCTTCATGTAATCCTCTGGGATGTCCTTGACCTTAAGCGCAACGTTTATTGAGCTTCCCTCGCTCCACACGGCAGCAGTTACCTCGGCGTATGGGCTCTCATAGAAGGTGACGTCACAGCTATTTCCGTTGACCCTTATGAGTATATCCCAGGCGTCCTCCTCAGCAAGTGACACCCTGGGACCGTCACCGAGGGACGTGTCTCCCTCCCCCTCCCTCGCGTCTATCACTATGTACACGTTCTGAAGCGAGAAGCCATAGGAGAGGTTATATATGTTAGGTCCAAGGGTCTGAAACGTCACTCTAAATCCTATGAAGTCCTGCGCATAGTACACCTCGAACTTTGTCATGTCAAAGGCTCCTTTTGGAAAGTTCTCACTGTCTATAGGATACACGTAGGATCCCGGACCGTGATCGTCGTTCTTAGGGTCATCGACGGAGTAAACCACCTCTGGGCTCTTTGGGACGCCATATATGTAGAGCTGATAGGCAAAGGTTCCCCTTCCTCTGACCTGAATGTAGTACTTTCCTCTTGGAAGAAAGACAGTGATCTTAGAGAATCTCCCAGTGCCACTATCGTCGTCGCTCTTAATAAGATAGCCATGAGAGTCCTCGAGTATTAGTATAGTGTCTCCTCCGTCGTATCCCTCAACAGGCGCAGTCTCTATTATAACAAAGGACCACTGCTCGACGTAGAAGTAGACGTAGTCCACATCCCCCGCAGGGTATATAGTCCTGTTCTGGACGTCCCCCAGAAGGGCCTCCTTAGCCTGCTCTATGGAATTATCGGGCTCATAGCTGTCAGGAGAGAGAGCACTCTGGGAGAGAACAAGAGGTAAACTGAGGAGGGGCATAATCATTGAGGAAATGACTATGATAATTAGTGCAAAAGCGAGAGATCTCTCTGCCATCACGATCCCCGTTTTGGAGGGTAGTTATCACTAACCTTATCGAGAGCACATCACTAATATATGGTCTTTTGCCCAGTTATTTCCCATGATTATTATAGGATGATATAAAAATAGTTGAGACCCTTCTTACGCTAAAGAGCAACACCTGTCTCTTATCTTTAAGAAAAGAAAAAGAAGGAAACTAGAATGGAAGCTTGTAGTGCTTGACTACAATCTCATCTATCCCAAGTCTCTCGAGGATCCTAATCGGAACCTGCATTGAGACCTGCACTATTCCAGGAAGCCTTCCTATCTCTACAGCGCCAGAAATAGTAACTCTGTTCTTGACCTCCTCAACGCTCATTCCAAAGAGCTTTGCGGCTCTCTCAAAGCCCCTCTGTGCGGCGTCATTTATCGTTGGCCCCGATCCTATGATTTGTACTGGAGCCACGGGCTCTGGCTCTATGCCAAACCTCCTAGCTAAGTGAATAACGTTCTCCCACTCATCTTCTCTCCATGGCCTTGCAAGCGGAGGAAGATCCTCCTCAGGAGGCAGCACTATAGGGCCATCTAAATTTAGCCCCTTTATCACGGAGACCTCTACCACGCTTCTCGCAGTCACATCAGTTGTGTGACCAGCAACCTCACCGTCTCCTTGCATTGCGTGAGCATCACCTGCGTAGACTCCTCCTCCCTTAACCTTCACGGGAGCTATGATTATTGCCCCCTCCCTTACGGAGTCAACGTCCATGTGTCCATCCGTGAGCTTCGTCTCGTATTCCTCCTTTGTTATTCTGTAGGGATGCGGGGCATCTATGAGGAAG
>QMTU01000115.1 GCA_003663585.1 Thermoplasmata archaeon | reverse complement strand
CTCTTGTATCGTGAGAAAGAGCTCTTAGAACTTGAAAGTAGAGTATTTAATGGGATAAATGAGGAGAAAAGCACGATAACTGTTATATGGGGACCACCAGGAGTAGGAAAAACAGCAATACTGAAGAGATTTCTTATAGATCTAAACGCTAAGGTAGGAGAGGGCTTTATAGTTAAGTACTTTGATGGAATATCTAGCTCCTGTAACACGATAGGTAAGATCCTCAGAAGCCTCTTAAGGAGCATATGGCCTTCCTCAAGCCTTGAGGGAATAAGTGACACTACTGTCGCAAAGCTATTGGTTAATGCTGTAAAAACCAAGGGAATAAGAATAATTATCGGAATAGATGAAGCTCATAACGTTCTTTTAAAGGACTATGATGTTCTGAAGAACATGCTAACCATAGAAGGCTCTGAAGGAATGTTCCAAGTTCTCTTGGCAACTATTGAAGGACAGTGGGTCTATCCTTACATAAACATGAAAAGCGTTGTAGACTCTAAGTCCATTGAGCTTAAGCTGTATAATAAGGAGGCCCTTTATGCAATTGTGGAGGACAGAGCTAGAGAGGCCCTTAGGCCAGGATCTTATGACGATGAGGCCTTAGAGTACATTGCCGAGCTTAGTTCTAGAGAGGGAACTGCAAGATTTGCAATACAACTCCTTAAAACTTCTGCAGAAATTTCAGAAAAAATGGGACATGACACTATAAGCCCTGAGGACATTAGAAAGGCTTCTACAATTGTTCCAGGATCTATATCGCTAAGTAAAATACTGGCCTTAGACTTTTACGGAAAGCTGACCTTGTATGCTGCATATAGGGCGCTGAGAAATAAGGTCTTTGTAACGATAGCGGACATATATGCAGAACTTACGAGAATCATTGAGGAGTTAAGGATAGAGACTGACAAGGAAATACAAGTCCCTGCAAAGACTACTGTTCATTTGAGAATCCAGGGAGCAAAGAGAATGAGACTAATACTATCTGAGGATATAACAATTGGTACTAAGAAGATCACAAGGTACTATGTAGACTTTCCGACGGAGGAGCTCCTTGAGAAAATGTGGGAAAGCATTCTAGAGTCGTGCACTTAGAGCTTTACGTCCTTAGACCATATCACTGTATCGGAGTACACTATCTTTATCTCAACGGTCTCCCCTGGAGTAAAGTACCCAAGATCTACCTCCTGACCTCCAAGCACTGTGCCTGTGTGTGTAGGCTTAACTTCACTCCATGATGTCATGTTAGTCTTTATAAATATTTTTATTTCCTCCCATGTAATGGGCACATTCTGAACGCTCCTAATAATAAGAACAAGTTTTGTTCCATTACTCGTGTGTTCTGTCCTTACTAGTGCATCAATACTTGGAAGTTTAGTAGGCTTAAACAGGTATTCCTCAAACACCTTGTAGGTAATATATCCTGCTAAAAGACTTCCACCTATTAGAGCTACAGCTATTATGGCTAGCTTCCAGTTCACAACTCACACCATATAGGGGTTATTCCTCAACGAGTGCTCTTACGATCGTAAATATTTCGTTAGTCTTTGGGCAAGTTATGGTTTTTACCCTCTCAACTATCCTAAGCTTCTTTCCCTCCAAGGATCTCGGCTTCACACAGTAGCGATAGTACTGACAGGATGGATCGCACTTCACAGAGCTATATGTAAAAACAGTTCCAAAGCTCTTTTTCTGAGGTATGGCTATCTCTATTGGGATCTCTGTGACTCTAACGACTACAGCCTCTTCCTCTATAAGAAGGCATCTTAAGATCTTGTCTCTGATGTCTATAACCTCGTAAAGGGACCCCTCTTTCAGTCTGCTACATACGCTCTTGTATTCGCACTCGTCGCACTTGTCCGAGAGGCCTAGATGATAGTACCTAAAGCCCTTCCTAGCAAGGCTTCTCTCAACTATAGCAATCCTTTGGGCTCCCAGCGGCATCACAACACACCCGTCCTTTTTGCAAGTGTTTTTGCAGCCTCCTCACTAAGGCCTGTCTCACCTAAAATCGTATACCTCCTTCTAATCCTATGGGCAGTAGTAAGGGCCAGTATAACATCATTAGGATCTAAATCAAGATCATATGCGGATGTAGGCGCTCCTATAATCTCAAGTGTCTTTTTTATTTTCTTCCAGTTTA
The DNA here is from genome assembly GCA_003663585.1 of Thermoplasmata archaeon. Classification (GTDB taxonomy): domain Archaea; phylum Thermoplasmatota; class B47-G6; order B47-G6; family B47-G6; genus B47-G6. Next base: position 1,714 of record QMTU01000115.1, on the reverse strand, counting down.
TGCCATGAAGATATGCCATCATTATAGTGCCAAGCCCCACAAGCTCCCCATGAAGGCCCTTCCCTGGAGCTATTCTCGTTAGAGCATGTGCAAACAGGTGTTCTGAGCCGCTTGCTGGTCTTGAGGACCCAGCGACTCCCATGGACACTCCTGACATTGCTAAAGCTTTAACCACAAGCCTAGTAGACTCCTCTAAATTTGGCTTTATAGACTCTGCATTTTTGAGGATAATTCTTGCCGCGGTAAGGGATAGTGCAGCAGCAGACTCACTAAATGGCTCCCCCTTTAGTTTATGAGCTAGTATCCAATCTCTAACAGCTGTTATGTTTCCTATAACATCGGCTACCCCAGAAGCAGTGTACCTATAATCAGCTTTTGAAATGACTGCAGTATCCGCAAGTATTGCTATTGGACTCTTTACCTGTATAGATACTTGCTCATATCTCTCCTTTAATGAGGCCCTTGGAGAGGCAATTCCATCATGGGACGCTATAGTTGGAACGCTAACGTAATCTATAGAGAGCTCCTTAGCCAAGAGCTTTGCCATGTCAATTTTACTTCCTCCACCAACCCCCATTATTATATCATAATTATTTCCCTTCTCCTTTATACCACTTAATACATTTGTTACCTCTTTTTTAGTAACATCCTTAGTATGTACAACATCCACTAGATATCCACTGTCCTCAAGAATATCTTTCAAGAGAGAGCCACAGATATCGTAGCTCTTCTTGCCTGTTATCATGAGTATAGCCCCTTCTGATATACCAATGTCCTGAAGGAGCAAGGGAGCCTCATGAAGAATGTTGCTTCCTACTAGAATCCTTCTAGGAAAGTCCATCCATTTAGTTGGTTTCATAACAAGAACCTCTCTAAGAATAATCATGATAGCATTTCCATTTAATAAAGTTATGGACTCGTAATTATGCTACTGAACAAGCTTTAGGATACCTCTAATGGCTCTATTCTAGAACATGATAGGGGCACGTGCTTCAGTCATGCACGTGCCCCATCCTTGGACAGTACTTGACCTCACAGTATGTACAAACAAGCTTTGTCTTGTCCTTTTCAGGGGTTCTTAGAGTTATTCTAAGTACGCCCGGAATATTCCCTATTTTTTGAATAACATCTGGATTAATGCGTCCCTCTAAAACTATATAATATCTTCCAAATCCCATCTCATACTTCTCTCCTATAACCTGCCTTATTTGGCAGTTACTCTCAAATATTGCCTTTAAAACATCAGAGAACACGCATCTGTTTACCTCAGAGAGCTCTTCTATCTCCAAGACTTCCCAGCCCATAAAAGGCGCTAGCTCTACTAGACTTAGTGTGGGTCTGAGCTTTGAGAAAAAGATTCTAAGGGATTGCATTTTTTCTATGTACTCAATTGTCATGTACACTATTCTCCTATTAACTCTGGCAGCCTTTGCTATAGCGCTTATAGGAACTTCTATGGAGTCTCCGAGATATACCTTGCCATTCCTCACTGAAAGACCGTACTTAAGAAGAACTTCAACGACCTTCTTCCTCGCTGGGAAGTTATCGAAGTAACCCGATATTATAGCAAAAGTAGTTCCAGAGAACTCCCTCTCATCCTGTGTCATTATAATACCTCCACCCTTTAACTATTACTCAAAAATGTTTTTTCATATATTATATTTTCTCAAAAGTGATCACGAAGTACTAGAGTTGATCAATAGGTACCATATAT
>QMTU01000114.1 GCA_003663585.1 Thermoplasmata archaeon | reverse complement strand
GTATATGGGAATTCCAACGCCAAAAGTTGCAATAGTACCAATAGACATACCAAATGCTTTCGCTACAGGAAGAAATCCAAAAAATGCTGTTGTGGCTGTTACTAGAGGTTTACTTAAGGTTCTTGATAGGAAAGAGCTAAGAGGGGTTATTGCACACGAGCTTGCTCACATAAGGAACAGAGATACGCTTATTATGACAATATCTGCTACAGTGGCATCTGCAATAGCGTACATTGCTAGAATGCTGTACTGGTCTTCAATATTCAGGTCAATGTCTAGAAGCAGGGATGAGGAGGGTGTAATATATCTCATACTAGCAATAATAGCAGCAATAACAGTGCCAATAGCTGCGATGCTAATTCACTTTGCCATATCAAGAACTAGAGAATACGAGGCCGATTATAGAGGAGCAACAACTATAAGAGACCCAATATCGCTTGCACGAGCTCTTGAGAAGATAGAAAACTATGTAAGAATGAGACCTCTAACACAGGGGAACCCAGCAACGTCACACCTATTCATCGTAAACCCGTTTAGAAGAGGCACATTGGTAACGCTTTTCTCTACGCATCCTCCAACAGAAGAGCGCATTAGAAGACTCTATGAGCTAGCTAGGGAACTGGGCTATTTTGTTTGATCCTTTTCTCTCTCCTCATTAAGAAGAGCTTTATATGCAATTCTAAACCTCTGAATGACGGTCACTATACCAGCAACTATAAAGTACACTATCAGGAGATCAATTATTGTAAGGTCATAAATTATGGCCCTATGTCCTAAAACTCCCTGAACTATAGAAAAAACTCCTAAAAGTAGTACTCTATCAGCTCTTCCGATAATCCCAGCATAAACTCTTCCTACACCCAAAGCTTGTGCTTGAGTGCCCATGTAACTCACTAATAGAACCACTAGCGCTCCAATGAATCCTATTCTGTCATTAAGAAATGAGCTGAAGGTTAGCCCTAGCATCATGGCAACGTCAGCAATTCTGTCCAGAGTGTGATCTATGAGGTCTCCAAGCTTAGAGGATTTGTTTTTGATCCTGGCCACGCAACCATCTAGGGCATCTAGAAATCCGTTTAATAAAACAAGAATTCCTCCAAAAGTTATATAATCTAATGAAAATAAAAGACCCGCCATTACTGCTACTAAAAATGCAAATACGCTGATAGTATTCGGAGAGAACCTCAGAAAGGGTCTTGAAACTTTTATAAGGAGTTCATCACTAACGCCACGAAGTCTTTCTAGTACCATTCCAATATCGCCTCAGACCAGTCATATCTAGGAGCTCTATAGTCTGAGGGCAGTTTTCTAATCACGTACAGCACTTCATAAAATGATTCTCTTGGATGTTTTCTTGTAGTGTTTACCTCAAAGACATTTTTTGAGATCTCAAGCGCTTCCTGAGTTATAATTCCTAATGCCTCTGCCTCTACGTTCTCTTGAACTTTTTTAGGCGTCCATCCTTTCGCCTCTAAACGTTTCTTGAGCTCTTCTGGATAAGTCCTTAGTACAATAACTATGTCACATATTCCAAGGAGATGTGAGAGGTGGCCTACGAGTATGGAATGCCGAGGGAGATGCTTAGAGAGATACTTCGCTAAGCTATCGATATCTATTATGTATGAATCTCGCTCTTCATCTCTTTCGATGATAAAATATTTAATAGCTACCTTATTCACATCCACAACTTCCCTAAAGAAGAGGTTTAGATACCAAGAGATTGACGTCTTTCCTGTTCCTGGTGTTCCCGTCAGGGCCATCATAATACTCGCATCACTTCTTGCTAATTACCTCAGCATATGCAGTATTCCTATCCACTTTGAGAATTTTCACCTTAACTTTTTCGCCAGGCTGGACTCCAGGGACTATTATTGTGTAATTTCTTAGTTTTGCAACTCCATGACCTTCAGATGTTGTACCCTCTATTATGACGTCGTATTCACGACCTTCTCTTACCATAAGGACAAAAAGCTGTGGATTCTCTCTAAGCTTTATTTTTGCAAGTCCTATAGGCCTTACAGCCCCACAGGCGTGGCACTTAAGCATAAGGCTTCTCTCTTGCCTTATGAGCTCAGTATCTGGGCTTCCACACTCTGAGCATATGACATACGAAAGGACGTAAGACTCAATGGCATCCAATATTTTATTCGTGTTTATCCTTCCTTGTAGTATGAGCATATCTCCACTGATCTCACCTGCAGTACCTATCTCCTTAAGCATAACCTGAAGAACTTGTTTAGGATCTCTGTTTATAGTTCTGCATATGTCTCTATAATTCCTAATTACTGTGTTCTTTCCTTCATATACGATCTCTGGTACTGGTATCGTAAATCTCTCAGAGTATTCTCTAACCTCAGGCAGTTGTGAATAAGCTCGTTCAAGAAGTTCGTCATATGTGTACTTCCAAGACATGAGCAATCACCTCTTGATCTTGATAACGTCTCTAATAAAACTCATGAGCAAGATATAAAATTTCAATTGACTAAATGATTCTTTGAGTAAGAAACATGAACATTAACGCTATATTAATGTGAAGTCTATTAGGCTTATAAAGCTGATAAACTGTTCGTTAGTTCTGTAATACAATCATTCAGGGTGTTAATCTTATGCCAAAACTTGAACGCATAGAAAGGAAGATCAAAAAACTTGAAGAAAAGAAAAAAGCATTAGAAGAGGAGTATAGGAAGAAAAGGGCTAAGATATTGCAGTCTAAGATGAAAAGCGAGGAGAAGGCTCAGGAACTTTATAAGCTTTATCAGAAGTACCAGAGGAGAATATCAGAAATCGACACGAGAATACTGATACTTAAGAGAGAGGCTTCTACACTACCTCTCAAGGAGGAGATGAAGAAAAGAGGGCGTATACGATTGAAGGACATAGTAAAAGCCGAGAGGGAGATATTAAAGTCTGGAATACCTACAACCCTTGAAGAGCCTCTTGTTCAGATGACAATACCAGAGAGCTATGAGATAATAGAACAATACTCAGTTCATCCTCCTTATGCTTATATTGCAATTGGTAAAGACAAGTTTACGAATGAGATGGTTTACTTCGTAATAGAGCCAAGGCTTTCTCCAAGAGAAACAGACCTTCTAAATCTCATAAAGGACATAATAGTCTCATCTATTGTTGTCTATCCAGAGGAGGTTGGTGAGAACAAGTGGAGGTTTATTGAGGAGCTTGTTGAGCGTATAGTGAGTGATTATGGGATATCCATGACAAGGGCCTCTCTCGAGAAGATAAAGTACTACGTTGCCAGGGATTTTGCTGGGTATGGGCGTATTGATCCCATAATGAGGGATCCATGGATCGAGGACATATCGTGTGATGGGCCAGGAATACCTATATTTGTCTTTCACAGGAAATATCAGTCCCTTAGAACAAATGTAGTGTTCCCTGAGGCATTAGAGTTAGATAATTTTGTAATAAGGCTCGCACAGATCTCAGGAAAGCACATAAGCGTTGCGAACCCGCTTCTCGACACAACGCTTCCCGATGGAAGCAGGGCACAGCTAACGCTGCGTAAGGAGGTGACCACGAGGGGCTCGACGTTCACAATAAGAAAGTTCCGTGAAAAGCCCTTCAGTCCTGTTGAACTTATAGAGCTTGAAACGGCAAGCCCTGAAATGATGGCGTATTTTTGGATACTTGTAGAATATGGAGCATCCGCAATATTTGCAGGAGGAACTGCCTCTGGAAAGACAACATCCTTAAATGCTATCACAATGTTCATTCCACCTAATGAGAAAATTGTCAGCATAGAGGACACAAGAGAGCTAAACCTTCCACATCCGAACTGGATACCGGGAGTTACGAGAACAGGATTTGGAGGAGAGGGCAAAGAAATAGATATGTATGATCTCCTCAGGGCAGCGCTGAGG
>QMTU01000113.1 GCA_003663585.1 Thermoplasmata archaeon | reverse complement strand
GAGGATTACTTTAGCATCCTTTGAGCCCATCCTTCCTATGAAGTTCCTGTTTGTAGTACTCACAGCCACTTCCCCAGGAGCTAGTACCCCTAAATGTCCCCCAAAACAAGGACCACAAGATGGTGGAGCTATCGTGGCGCCTGCGTCTAACAGCGTTTTTATTATACCATCCTCAAGAGCTCTTTTGTAGACTTCCACAGAGCCTGGAAAAACAAGAAGCCTAACTCCAGGATGAACCCTCCTTCCTCGAAGAATTTCGGCAGCAATCTTTAGATCTTCATACCTGCCGTTAGTACACGATCCTATGACTACCTGATCTACCTTAATTTCTTCTTTTACTTCATCAATGAACCTAGTGTTTCCTGGTGAATGAGGAAGTGCCACTACAGGCCTCAACTCAGAGAGGTTAACGTTTATTTCACAACAATATTTTGCATCTTCATCACTATCATATGGAGTGTAATCTCTGCTAATCCTTCCTCTCAAGTACTCTTCTGTCTTCTTATCGTAAGGGAATATGCCTGCTTTAGCTCCGGCTTCTACAGCCATGTTGCTTATAGTGAACCTGTCATCCATTGATAAGCTTGCGACACCATCGCCTGAAAACTCCAAAACTTTGTAATTAGCACCAGAAACACCAATAAGGCCTATTATATACAGTATTACGTCTTTTCCTGTGATCCATTTTCCCTTCCTTCCACTAAGGTTTACCTTAATAGTTTCTGGCACTCTAAGCCAAACTTTTCCTAAGGCCATTACAGCAGCAAGATCCGTAGACCCTATTCCTGTGGCGAAGGCATTTAATGCCCCATAAGTTGTCGTATGAGAATCTGCCCCTACGACAAGATCTCCGGGAGCAACAAGACCTAGCTCTGGAATTATTACATGCTCTATTCCAATACCCTCAAACAGTAAAACTTTGAACTTTTCAGCGAATTCTCTCATTCTTTCGTTGTTTAATGCTGAATTTATATCCTTTGCTGGAAAATAGTGATCTATGACAATTCCAACTCTCTTTGGATCAAATACTTCAGATGCCCCTATTTCCTCAAGGAATACCTTCATAGCTACTGGAAAAGTTATATCCTCCCCAAATGCAAAGTCAACACTAGCAAGAACGAACTCACCTGGCTTAACATAATCTTTCTCAGCATGTTTAGCTATTATTTTTTCAGCAATAGTCATATCGCGCAACTTTCTTCACCTCTCACGGGATTAAAATACTATTTAACAAGAACCTCTTGGAAATGGCTTTCCCCAAGAAATATTTACGTCTAAAATCTTCTCAACGTGTTTTAATATTTCATATGCCTCAGAAAATGTCAAAGTAGCATTTTTTGGCTCTCTATGGATTATAACGGTAATTCGGCCATTCATGACTGGATCTCTCATTATTGTAACATTCCTGCCTTTTATCTCAATGTCATAAGTTACCTTAACGTCTCTTTTGCTTGGATCAAATAGCTCTCTCATAATTTCGCTTTTATAATCCTCTGAAAAATCAAAAACGTTTTTAGAGTGGACTATAATCTCTTTAGGAGCGTCTGGATGGCAATAGTATTTTAACCTTTCTAAAAGCTTCTTATCGAGCATTCTAAAGTATAGCTCCAAGTTTTCCATCTAATTATTCCTCCATTACACGATTTTGGGCTCTTTACCTCCATACTTTTCCTTGAGTATTCTCTCAGGCAAGTATTTTTGCTCCATTTTACGAATATTCTCAACACCTACTATCTTTGCAAATTCAGGAAACGTTATCAGTCGATCAAGATATGGCATCGCGGAGCCTTTCTCTTTTAGTATGGAAAGCGTGTCAAACATGGCTTTTGCTGCAGAATACAGGGCTGTTAGAGGGAATATTACGATCTTAAAGCCTAACTTTTCTGCTTCCTTAACTGAGACAAGGGGCGTTCTGCCTCCTTCAATTAGGTTAAGCATTAAAGGTGCTTTAACCTCCTTAACGGCCCTTTTCATTTGTTCAATGTTTTCGAAGGCCTCTATGAAAATAAAATCAGCGCCAGCCTCTCTATAGGCCTCTGCCCTTTCTATAGCTTCATCTATACCTTTCACTGCAATAGCATCTGTTCTAGCCCCAATAACAAAATCAGGATCTTCCTCATCCCTTGCATCGACTGCAGCCATGATTTTTCCTACCATCTCATCCTTTTCGATAATCTGCTTTCCAAACATGTGGCCACATCTTTTAGGCCATACCTGATCCTCTATGAAGAGGCCTGCGGCTCCTGCCCAGATATACTCTTTTACAGTTCTGTATACGTTTACGGCATTTCCATACCCGGTATCGGCATCTCCAATCACAGGGATACTAACAGCCCTTGCAATGCTTTTCACTCTCTCGCACATCTCTCTAAACGAGACAAGCCCTACATCTGGTAGACCCAACAATGATGCTGCAGTACCATATCCTGTATGTATTATCGCTTTAAATCCTTGCATCTCTATTATTCTCGCAGAAAGTGCATCATAGGCTCCTGGCATCACTATAACTCCAGGCTCTTTTAGCATTTTTCTGAACATACTCGATTTCTTCATAGAATAACCACCTTACGTTCCAAAGCTTTCAGTTTATCACTAATTCATTTTGGTACGATGTTATAAGAGGATTTCTCCTAACATAGTACCATACTTTACTTGAACATGGTCGGAAAAACACTTATATATGAAATCCAACCAGATATTTTGTTATAATGATCCTAGAAAACTAAAAAAGAGTTATAAGCTAAAAGATGACAATAACGATTTATAAGTCAAATTTTTAAGAGACAAAAACTGAAACTTGGTGTTATATAATGAAAAGAAAGAAGAAAAAAGGAATATCTGGAGTCCTTTGTGTACGTCATGAAGGAGACGTTCTGTGTGAATATACTCGTAAATATCTAGATGTAACGCTCAGAGTACCATTTATAATCGGATATGACCTAAGTTACTTTACTGCTGAAGTTTATAGTCCACAGAGCAAAAACTATTTAGACGATTTTTTAAACATGCTAGAGGAGAGCCCAGATGTTAGGTTTTATGAAGAGCTCGAGAGGACTTCTCATGGTGGCGTCGTCTTAATAGGAAAGAAGGCCTATGGTGTTCTTAAGGCCTTATATGAGACAAAGTCTGTCCTAAGAGGAAGTTTTATAGTCAAAAATGGCACCAAATATTTTCCGGTTTTAGTTTTTGGTGATCCTAAAGAGCTCGAAGAGAAAGTGAAAAAATACGCTCCAAGGCGTGCTACTGCTTATTTTAAGGTAAATGAAGATGTAGGCATAGAAAGACTGGCTGCTATTGCTCATATAATTAACAAGATCAAGGAGGAGTTAACTCACTCTGAAATAAGAGTTTTATTAGCTGCATATGAGCTAGGATACTTTCGTTGGCCTAGGATACACAGCTCTGAAGATGTAGCTAAATATCTTGGAATTTCAAAGTCAACATTCCTAGAACACTTAAGAAAAGGCGAAGAAAAGATAATGAAGATTATCTACGAGTTTCTCAATATCTAAACGGTATTTAAGAGTGAAGTACAATTATATGACTGCCTTTCATTTTAAAGTTAAGAAGACACTAGTATTCCTAAGAAGGAAGAAATTTTAGAGTTTGTTCAAACTAATATTAACATAGCATAACTCAATATGGCCAAGGGTGGGATAGCTGTATATTGTCCAATAGTCTTTATCTTTAATTCTTTTTCTTATGTACCCCCAGTTATTACCTTAATAGGTGTTTGGTGATCGAAATATCTTAAAAATTATAGTGAAGTATCATTTTACATGGAATCTGTTTTTTATGTTAAAAACAACCAGTAGCGAGTATATCGTGATAGAATTGTTTGCAAAGAATTTTAAAGATTGACTTTTGTATTGATACTGCATTTGTATTTAT